>JBFILE010000095.1:0-11567 GCA_041599855.1 Thermoplasmatota archaeon | reverse complement strand
CGACCCTACGGCGCAGCGGGGCTTTGCCCCGCGTTGCCGGGCCCAAGTCGCGACCTCAGAGGTATCCCAGCGCCTCTTCGATGCGATTCATCTCGGGACCGGTGGTTTCGCGGCCGCTGGCGCAGCCGTTCGCGTTGCCGACCAGGCCGGCGCCGATGTAGGGGGCGCCGTGGTTGACGGTGCCGATGTTCGCGTCCACGCCGAGGACGCGTTCGATGACGTCGAGTTCGGCTTCCGTGGTCTTCGGGTGGCAGAGGACGCCCTTCTGGGTGGCGAACGCGCCGCTTCCCACGGTCTTCAGGCCTGCGATGGTGCCTTGTTCGACGGGGACGCCGAGGGCTTCCTCGATGATCTTGAGGGCGCGTTTCCCGATGTCCGGGTTCACGAGGGCGCCGTTGTCGTTGACGAGGACGTTGTTGCCGCACGCGTTGTATTTCCCGGTGACACGAGCGATTGTGAGGCCGGCGCCTTCGAGGATGGCGACCTCTTCGTCGTCCACGAAGTCCGCGACGACGGCGCCCTTGTTGTTCATGGCGAGGACGCTGCCCACGATGTTGGACCCGCCGATGGTCGTGAGGTGCAGGGGCACGTCAAGGGCGCGGGCGAGCTCTTCCACCACATCCGGCGGCAACCCGGGCGGTGCGAGGGCGATGGAGTCGTTCGCGCGGGCGAAGACTCCGAGGTATGGACTTGCGTTGAAGTCCAGGAGAACGAGCATGGGGCGCGGGATGTCGCACCTCGCTAATAAACATCAGAGGTGCCTGCAGCCCAAATCGGGGCGTTGCGGGGTCGGAATCACGGGTTCGTGGAGGTCGGCCGGCCGCGAGGGCCGCGTGTGAGGGCCGCGAGGGCAACGGCGATGGCGAGGACGAGGGCGGTCCCGGGTCCCGGCGTCTCGTCGCCGCCGTCCGGCTGGTCGGTGGCCGTCACGATGGCGGGGCAGTCGCCGGGTGCCGCCGTGAACCGGATGGTGGCGTTCGCCTCGGCGTCGGGCGTCCGTGCGGTGCAGGGGTCCACCTGGTCGGCGCCGTCGACGGCGGTGATCCGGTGGTCGGGCGGCACGCGGAACGTGACGGATGACTGGAACGTCATGCCGCCGGGGCCACCGCCTGCACTTTCGTCGGGGACGAGGGCACCCTGAAGGACGTGGTCGACGCCGGTCGCGGCGGTCCCGTTCAGCCGGGAACGGCCGTCGATGGTGACGATGACGGGGCCCGCCTGGTCGACGGGTCCTTCAAGTCCTTCCGACGAGGTGTCGGACCGGGCCTCGGTCACGTAGTTCCAGCCGTCGAGGGTCACGTCGGTTTCCTCGCCGGCTTCCCCGACGAAGAAGCCTTCGAATGCGTCCCGTTCGCCGGGGCTGACCGTCCCGTCGCCGTCGGAATCGGCGGCGTTCCGCATGCTGCGCGCGAAATCCCCCGGCATGGTGATGACGGCGGTGATGCGCGCGGTTTCCAGGTCGAGCAGGGTGAACGAGCCGATCATCTGCGGCGATGACTGGGATTGGGCGCCCGCGGTCCCGGATGCGGTGACGAGGGCCGCGATGGCGGCAAGGGCGAAGGCGACGGCCCGCGGGGTCATGGGTTGGCGAGGGGGCCGGCGGTTCAAGTCCTCTGCGGTTCCGTCAGGGGCGCCGTCGCACCGGGCCGAACCGTCGCACGGGGCTTCCGGTCGGGGATGCGATCCTCGATGGTGACTGCATCTGACCCGAGGTCGTTGCGGGATCGCTCACGATCCCGGGCGCCGGGTCACCGCGCCCCCACTGCGGGAGAGCCCGCTATCCGGTGGACGAGAACTCGATCGTGGAGCCCGCCGCGGTCGCGAACGCGTGCAATGCCTCTTCGTATTCCTCGGGTTTGCACGTGAGCGTGCGCTTCACGTGCGGTTTCAGGTCCGTGGCCATGCCAAGGTCCAGGTTCGAGTATTGCCATTCCTTCTGCGCGCTCGCGTCCAATGCCATGAGGATGGCGAGTCCCGTGGCCTTCTCGCGCTTCTCGGATTCGGCAAGACGGATCACGCCGTCCCGTTCGCCGTGGCGCATGAGGCGGCTTGCGCGGTCAACAAGCGCGACTGGACCGGGGAGGTCGTCGAACGATGGCAGCGCGGCTTCGACCTTGATCCGTTTCCCTTCCCGCTCCGCCTTGGCAAGGACGCCTCCGATGGCGCTCGGGGAGGTCATCGGATCAAACAGGCGCGATGCGATGTCGGCGTCGCCGGCCACCGCGCGGACGGCGGCTTCCCCGCGTTCCTCCCAGATCTCGGCAAGGGCGCGCGCGGCGGATGCCCGGTCGAGGATGAGGGGCTTGTCCCACTCCTCGAGGGCGGCTTCGAGGGCGATCCGTTCCCGGTCGGTCGCGTCGAGGGCGGCGACGAATGCCGTCGGGTCCGGATACGTGATGCCGGCGGCGATCAGGATGCGGCCCTCGTGGGCGGCGAGGGCCTCCTTCTCCCCCGCCTTCGCCTGCGCGATGAACGCAGCGTCCGTGAGGGCGCCTTTTGCATACGCCGCGCGTGCGGTGGCATCGTCGTGGGTGGCGCCTTCCGGAAGGTCCGGAAGCGGCGGCAGTTCCACGCGCGCCGCGAAATCGGCCCTGAGCTTCGGACCGGCGGCGTGCTCAAGGATCCGGCTGATGGTGTTGCCTTCCCCCACGCACGTCTCGCAGATGCGGAGGGTCGTGGACGCGCTCTTCCACTCGATGGCAATGGCCGGGAACGCGACCGGGTGACCGCACGTCCATGGTGCGTTGCTGCCGGTCCGGGTCAGACCGATGCGGTCCATGGCCTCCTCGACGAATGCTGCGGGGGCACGCGGGGCCTTTGCGGTGCACACGCTGCCGTCGCCGACCGCGTACACGTGGAGGCCGCGGTTGCGGACCGCCTCGGCACTCGCAAGGAGCCGGAGGTGGGGGCGCCGGTGGTGCTGGTATCCGACGAGCGCGATGGGTTTCGCGCCGCCGCGGAGGGCGTACGGGATCGTCGCGCCCGCAACCCGGAAATTGGCCAGGTAGGGAAGCTTCCCTTCGGCGGCGAGGCGCACGGTGCCTGCGTAGGCGCGGGCCATGGTGCCGCCCTTCTTGGACGCCTTCGTGAGCTTCGCGAGGTCCTCGTGGTTGGCGTGGATGCCCGCAATCTCCCTGCGGGCCTTCTTGAACGGGCAGAGGAACACGCAGTTGGCTTCGCACACGGGGACCGCGTCACCGGGGTTCTCCGCGAGGAACCGGGCGGTCGCGAGCATGTCCGATTCGATGGCGCGACTGGCTGACCGCACCGTGGATTTCCGCTTCGCCATGGTCGGAAGCCGCATCTTCGCCGACCGCTTTAAGTCCTTTCGACATGGGCATGCGGCTCCGTGCTGCCCCGGAGGTGGATGCGGCCCCGTCGGCTGGCGCCGGGTCGTCCGGTCGCAATCCCCGGAACCGGGCGCCGAAGTGCCGGCTGCCGCCGCTTGTTGCCCGTTGCCCCGGTGCCGGGACTCCGGTGCAGGTTGCCTGTTGCCCGTTGCGGGTTGCCCGTTGCGCGTTGCCTGCCGCCTGTTGCCTGGGTTGAGGGCCATGGGTCGCGTGCCATCCGCGGGAGGCTGTGCACGGGCCCGAGATTCGCGCCACCTTGTGCCCCGAACGGGTCAGCCGACGTGGCCCCGACCCCGAGGCCCACGATAGCGTTAAATAAGCCATCCCCTATTGGCGCCCCCATTCGGGGCGAGCCGCGCACCTGCGCACCCGCTCCTGATGTGCCGCACCGATCCCCCGGATCGGCCGGCCCTGATCGCGCACGCTCCCGGCGTGCGGGCGATCCCATAATCCACAGGTGAATCTCCAATGTCGAAAGGCACCCCGTCCATGGGTTTGAGGCAGAAGAAGACCCACGGTCGCTGCCGCCGCTGCGGCCGCCATGCGTACCACCTCCAGAAGAACCAGTGCGCGTCCTGCGGCTTCGGCAAATCCGCCAAGCTCCGCATCTACGCGTGGGCCCACAAGACCCGCCAGCGCCGATGATCCGGCCCTTGCGACCCTGACGGCGCACCGGGTGCGCCGTCGTCTTCCGGTCCGTCGACCACTGTGCCATGGGCGCGCGGCGGCGGTCCGCTTTTCTTCCACTATTCCACCATTCTTCCGGGGCCTTCAGCGGTGGCGTTCGCCCGTGCATGCGCGAGCAGCCACGGGTCCCGAGGGGACTGTGGCGCGTGCCTGCGGGACGCGCGGAATCCGCTGCCACGGTGCGTGGTCACGCGCCCGCGCACCAGGTGGCCACACGAACGTTTTTCATCGGCGGTCCGTATCGCGGCGCGTGCGCGTCCGCCGTCAGGCTTCCGCTTCCGGCCCTCTTCACGGGTCCATGATCATGGCCCTCGTCCTCGGTGCAACCCTGGTGCTGGCCGGAACCGCCCAAGCGGCGGAGGTGACGCCCCGGGGCGGACGCGTGGGCGACGAGTTCGCATTCACGGATGCAGGGAACGTCACCCGCATCGACTGGGGCGACGGTTCCGGAACACCGCCGGATGCGACCCACAGGTACGCGGCGGCCGGACTGTATCGCGTCACGGTCCACTACGCCGACAACGGCTCCTCCGAGATTCCCCTCGCCGTCAGCGCCTCGCCCGACCTCATCATCGGGGTCACGACAAGTGGCGCCGGCCTCGCCGGTCACGTGTTCACGAAGGAAGGGCATCCCGCCGCAGGCGCCATCGTCACAAGTGAACCCGGCGGCGGCACGGGCGTGGCGGACGCAGACGGGGCGTACGTCATCGAGGACTTCCCGCATTCCCTGTATGACGCGACGATGACGGCGGAACTGGGGAGCCTGTCCGGGTCGTTCACCCCGGTGCGTCCGCCCTTCGACCCCATGGTGTTCTTCGGGGTCAGCCTCGCAACCGGCATCGGCATCACCCTCTGGATGCTGTGGCCCTTGAGGCGGACGGCGTGACCGTGCCGGCGGAGGATGCCCCGTGGCCGGCCCTGAAACTCTTCCTCCAGGCCGAGTATGACGAGCGCGAGGCCTTGACGCCGGCGGCCATCCGCGTGCGCCTTGATGCGCTGCGGGTGCTCACGGCGCGCGCATTCGACGCCATCCCGCTCGCGTCGATACCGGCCGGTGCGCACGTCCTCGACGTGGGCACCGGAAGCGGCCTCTTCGCCCTCGCACTTTCCCTTGCCCGCCCGGACCTTCATGTGACCGGTTGCGACCTGAGCGAGGGAGCGTGCCGCGCCGCATCGGAGGCGGCGGCCGCACTTGGTCTCGCGCCCGCCGGCACCCCGCGTGGCAGCACCCGATTCCACGTGGCGGACGTGGAGCAGTTGCCCGACGGGGACGGCGCGAACCGCGTGACGTTCTCCGGCTTCGCCTTGAACCTGTTCCCGGACAAGGCACACGCCCTCTCCGAGATGGCACGTGTGACCGCGCCCAACGGCCGCGTCGTGATCGCCGAAACGTTCCAGCCGGGGAGCGCCCACGACGGACCGGGCCCGGACGACCCCGCGCACGTGGTTGCGGCAGCCGCCCGCGCCGGACTGCGTCTTGTCGGTGAAACCATGCTCGATGCGGAGGTGCGCGCCGCCGCCCTTGCCGGCGCGTGGCCGTGGGGAGGACTTCCGCCAAGGAGTGAAGCCCGTGTCCTCGTGTTCATGCACGGCATCGGCGACGATGATGGCGAGGACGATCCGGCCCGCGAGCCGGTCGTCCGAATCCCGGCCGGCGATGCGAAACCGACTTGAGATGGGAACCGGTTTCGCGGGCCATGGAAGACGCGAAGCCGGATGGTGGCGTGGCAGCGACGAGTGCGGTCCCGGAGCGCGTGGCGCCTCCCCCGACCCTCGTCCTTGATGCCGCCGTCGCCTTCCAGCGGAGCGCCACCGTGATGACCGCGGTGCGCCTCGGCGTCTTCGATGCCATCGCGGCGGGAGCCGCGACCGCGGACGACATCGCCGATGAGGTCGGAGCCCGGCCGCGGCCCATGCGCCTCATGCTGGAGTCGCTTGCCGCAAGCGGCTTCCTGTCGCGGGTCGATGCCCGGGAATCGGGCGACGGTGTCGCGACCTATGCGCTCACTGCGGAAAGTGAGGAATACCTCGTCCGCAAGGAACCGCGGTACCTCGGACATTACCTGGGATGGTTCCTCGATGCATTCCCGGCGTTCTCCCATCTGGATGAAGTGATCCTCACGGGGCGAAGCGCGAGCCGGTACGCGGTCCAGAACCTGCATCCGGACGACGATCCTGTTGAAGCGTACACGCAGGCCATGGTGAACGTGGCGCGGCCGAGTGCCCGCGCCGTCCTCGGCGCCATCGGCATCGAGAACCATCGCCGCGTCCTCGACCTCGGCGGCGGCCCCGGCGTCTGGTGTGCGGAAGCCGTCCGCCGCAACCCCGGAATCGAAGCGGTAGTCATGGAGCACCCAAGCGTGTTCCCCGCCACGACCCGCTACCTCCGCGGCCTCGACATCCTCGGGGAAGGCGCAGGGCAGGTCGCGGTCCGCGAGGGCGACTTCTTCACCGACCCCGTCGGCACGGACTTCGACCTCGTGATCCTGAGCCGCATCCTCGAGACCCACGCCCCTGACCAGTGCTCGCGGATCCTCGAGATCGCCCACGGCGCCCTCGCCCCGGGAGGCCGCATCATCGTCCATGGACTCATGGCCGGTGAGGACGCGCCGCCCACGGTCGCGGAACTCGGCCTGTTCTGCCATGTCGTCTTCGACCGCGGGGAAGCGTACCCGCCGACGACCATCCGCGATTGGCTGGAACGCGCGGGCTTCGAGGTGGAGCGCATGGAGCGGCTGCCTGCGCCCCTCGTGGATGCGGTCGTGGTGGCGCGGCGCGTGCGGTGACCGGTGCGACCGCGCGCGCTGCCTGCGATCCTCGCGAACCGCATACGCTCTCCAGCATGTCACCCGCCGGGGCGACACGGAGTCACCCGTGAGGGCGCGGGGCAGTAGCATTATACCGTCCAAGTCCTCTTCCACGCGAGAGGCTTACTCGTGATCCGCCCCAGCCTGCGCTTCGGCGCACTCTTCATCGCCATCCTCCTTCTCGTACCCCTCACGTCCCAGGCGACGTTCGGGGACCGCGAAGCGGGGGCCCAGGTATCCGACGATCTTCGGTCCCTCCTGTCCAAGGACGCCGGCATCGTCCCCGTGATCATCTCCTTCGAGGCACCCCCGACGGACGAGGACGCCGTCGCCCTCGGCGACGCCGGCTTCCTGCCGCCGTATGTGCGCTACCGCGTCGTGGACGCCGTCGCCACCGCCGGGGACCGCGCCGCCATCGAGGCGATCGCGAAGAACCCCCGCGTCACCTACATCGAGCATGATGCGGTCATCCCGTACACCCTCAACAAGGCGAAGAGCGTCGGCCGCGCCGACGTGGTCTGGGACGCCACCTATGAATCCCTCGGCGCCGTCCACACGGGCGGCATCACGGGTCGCGGAATCGGTGTCGCGGTCGTGGACTCCGGCATCGACGCCACCCACCCCGACCTCATCTGGAAGCCCCTCGCGGAAGCCCAGGGCATCCCCGCGACGACCATCGCGAACTTCAAGCTCGTGGGCCGCGACTCCGTCGGGGCATCGGGCATCATCATCCCCGTCGGCGCCTTCCTCGAAGCGAACGTGCTCGGTGTGGATGTCGCCGACTCCGACACCACGGGCGGCCACGGCACCCACGTCGCCGGCAGCGTCGCCGGCACGGGCCGTGCAAGCGACGGCAAGTACGTGGGCGCGGCCCCCGGCGCGAACCTCATCGGCTACGGCGCGGGCGAAACCCTCGTCGTGTCGAGCGGACTTGCCGCCTTCGACCACATCCACCAGAACCACGAAGCCCTCAACATCCGCATCGTCTCCAACAGCTGGGGCGGTCCCGGCGACTGGAACCCGAACTCCGTGGTGACGAAGGCCATCCGCAAGCTCGCCAACGAGGACGGACTCCTCATGATCTTCGCGAGCGGGAACGACGGCGGCAGCGGGGCATCGATCCAGACCAGTGTCTGGGCGAACATCCCGGAAGCCATGTCCATCGCGAACTACTACGATACGACCGGGTGGCTCGACGGATCCTCAAGCCGCGGCAAGAAGGACCTCGCCCGCACGTGGCCGGACCTCGCAGCCCCCGGAACCCAGATCATCTCCACGGCGGCCACGGCCGGGCCCGTCTCCTACTACGGAACCACGCAGGACGCGCTCATCACCATCCTCGAAGGGACCGGCGAACCGTGGGTGGTGTCGACCCCCGCCGCCTCGCCCCTCCTCTTCGATGACGAAGTGGACGGCCAAGGTGTCGTCGTCGGCCCGTACACCAGCATGAGCGGAACCAGCATGGCCACGCCCTTCGTGAGCGGGGTCGCTGCCCTCATCCTCGAAGCGAACCCCGCCCTCACGTGGCAGGAGGTCCGCGCCATCCTCACCGCCACCGCGAACATGCCGCCCGGGCGCTTCTTCGAGACGGACGGCTTCGCCATCGGTGCCGGTGTCGTGGATGCCGCCGAAGGTGTCGCCGTCGCCCTCAAGATGAAGGACGGCTACAGCCTCGAAGGCGCCCTCCGGTTCGCCCTCGTGGACGACACCGGTTCCCCCGCTGCCCTCAACATGGACCTCCCGCGCCGCCTCGCAATCACGAGCCAGGCGGACGGCGACTCCGTGACGGGCGCGAGCGTCACCGTGTCCGGCGACTTCGCAAGCGGCAAGGTCACCTCGCGTGACATCCCGTACTACCCGGTGCCCGACGTGGGCGAGGAAGTGTCGCCCATCACGGGGAACGCGCGCATCTACCAGGCGGGCGCCCTCGACCCCTTTGCAGCGGGTGGCCACATGGTGGTCCCCGGCACCTTCGTGGACCTCTCGGTGCGCACCATCGTCGCAAGCGGCGGGTACACCCTTGGCGCGAGCGGCTTCACCGCGACCCACTCCGTCATGCGTGACGGTGTGATCGCGTACGGTCCGTTCGCTGCCACGTGGCGCGCCGACGGCGCGAACTGGCAATCCACGTCCGAGTGGACGATCCCCGAGGATGCCCCTGCCGGATCCTACGTGTTCCGCGCGGAAGTGACCCTTGCGTCCTCCGGCGAAACGTTCGTCATGGGCAAGCTGCCGTTCTCCATCGGGGCGCCCGATGCGCCCGGTGTTCCGGAGCCGCAGGCGGCACCGCGCGTCGGTGTGCCGGTCCCGTCCACGGGTGCTGGCACGTCGAGCACGTTCCTCTCCGCCGACTTCGAGAGCGGATCCACGGGATGGACCGTCAGCCAGAACGGCTTCGGAAACGGGCTCCTCACCTCATGGAACTTCGTGGACGCGACGACCGTCGGGCCCCACCTCTCGTGGGACGGGTCCCACTCCGGTGACAAGTTCTTCAACGCCGGCCTCTTCGCCACGTCGCCCTACCTCGTCGGCTTGTACTACACCGACAACGCGGACGTGAGCCTCGTCAGCCCCGAGATCGACCTCACGGCGGCGAGCGGCGCAAGCCTCTCGTACTGGCGCTCCGGCGGGTCCGAGGAAGGCTACGACTTCCTCACCGTTGAAGTCAAGGAAGTCGGCAAGACCGGCTGGACGCCTGTCGATCAGGCATCCGGCGCCGCGGTCAGCTGGACGGAATCCGTTGTGAGCCTCAGCGCGTACGCGGGCCTCAACGTCCAGGTGCGCTTCCGGTTCACGAGCGACCTCTACACCCTGCCGGAAACGGATTTCTCGTTCATCGGCTGGAACATTGATGATGTCGTGGTCAGCGGCGTGCAGGGAACGCCTGTCGTGGTCATCGAGCCCGAATTCGAGTCCGTCCGCACCTTCGGCGTCGGCGCCCTTGAGGCGTCCTTCGAGTTCGACGCCGCATCGAACGTGCCGATCACGTCCTACGAGATCGACTTCGGGGACGGCTCCCCGATCCACCTCGCAGCCGACAAGGGCACCGTGAAGCACACGTACGCCGTCGGAGAATACGTGGCGACCCTCACGGTCACCGCGGGTGGAGAAAGTGTGAGCCTGACCATCCCCGTGGACGTGGCCCCCATCGGCATGGTGCAGGCCCGCATCGCGGGCGGCACGTGGACGGACGCGGGCGCGGCGGATGCCGCCGACACCACGTTCTCCGCAGTCCTCGGCCTCGCCGGTGTCGCAGCCGGCCCCGCCACCATTGAAGTGCGCCACTTCGACGGGAACGGGTACGGCATCAGCCACACCGTGGACGTCGTCGTCGCGTGAGTCGGTGCCGGGAGGGCATCCTCCCGGTGTTGCATCCGGGGTCGGCCAACGCGCCGGCCCCGGGTTCCTTTTTTTGGCTTTGATCGGGCGAGCCTGGGCGCCGCTGCGGCGGGCCGATTGCGGGGGCCTTGTGGTGGTGGTTCGGGCCCAGGTAACGCGCTGACTTGTGGGGCTGCACGTTTTTCGAGGGGTTCGGGTGACGGGAGGACGGGTGAGGGCACACCCTTTGCGACGACGCCGGTCCGCCGGCTGACGGGTGGGGATGCACCTGTTGCGACGAGACCGGCCTGCCGGTTGACGGGTGAGGGCACACCCGTTCCAAGGGCTACCGAGTTCCGGCTGACGGGTGGGGGCACACCCGTTCGGAGCGCTCCTGGGTTCCGGCTGACGGGTGGGGTCCCACCCGTTCAGCGACCTCCGGCCCACCGATCCCGGGGCGTCGCGCCCTCGTCCGGTCCACCCTTTCCGTCGCGGGACTCCCCGGTCTCTGTACAAACATACATTCATACAGTTGTACACCCGGCACCGCCGATTCGGAACGGCGCGTTCATCGACGGAGCAGGAGGACAGCGGCCACGCCAAGCCCCGCAAGAACGAGGCCGGCCCCCGCGAACAGGACGAGGGGCGGTGCGACCGTTTGCGATGATGCCGGCGTCGCCGCGGGTGACGGCGCCTCTTCGGGTGGCGACTCTGCGACCAGGTCGCACGCAGCGGTCACGCCATCATCGGGGCACGGGGGCAACTCGTCTACGCCCGCGAGCGGGGGCACCGCGGCGAGCATGAGGATGAGGAAGGATGCGGGAAGAACGCCCACAAGGACCCTGATCGGTGCCTTGTGGGCTTGAGGATTCGGGAACCCGCGGACCCGCGGATTGGCCACGGGCGCCGGCGGGAACGAGACCCTCACGCGAGAAGGCGATCGCCGGAGCTGAGCCCGGCGCAGCGGTGGTTCAGCTTGACGCCCGTGCACTTTTCGTGGAGGCCACCGCACACGTACGTGTACGGGCCGACGGCAACTTCGAGGCCGATGCAATCATCGCTGATGCCGCCGCAGACGTTTACGCCGCCCTCCGCATGCAAACCGGTGCACGGATGAGCCGCAGCATTCGGTGCGAACGTCGCAACGGAAGCGCCGAGGACAAGCAGGGTCGCGAGTGTCATCGAGGTCTTCATGGTTCTCAACGGGACGAATCCTTGGCTGAAAATGGCTTTGTGGGTCCATTCCTTTTTCTCGATTCCCTCACCCGCTGCCCACCGGTTTCCCTTCACTCGTCCGCGCCGGCGCCGGCGGATGCTCAAGCCCGACCGCCGCCAGGACGCCCTGCTCCGCGAACAGGCTCATCCCGCGGTCCGTCACAGCGACCGCCGTCTCATGGTCCCGGCT
>JBFILE010000094.1:0-11574 GCA_041599855.1 Thermoplasmatota archaeon | reverse complement strand
GCGCGTCGGTTTCGTGGAGGTTGGGCGGCGTGGTTGTGGTCGCGGATGCAGGGGTTGCGGGGGATATTTGGACGGGTTGGTGACCCTTGTGCCGTCACCCGTTTGGCGAATGGTGTAACGGGTTGGGGGCACGGCGGTGGCTGGGGGGGGTTTCCCGACGTCGCGTGAATTCGGGAGATGGGGCCTGAACGGGTGGGACCCCACCCGTTTCGTGGATGGTGAACGGGTGGGGTCCCAGGTGCGATCGCCCTCGTTCCGGATGTCGTGCAATGTCCGGAGCCCACCCCGCGTCGCGCGTGCCGGCTCGTCGGGGATCGGTCGTCGTGCAAGGCCCCGGGCGTGCCAAGCAAGCGGAAACGAGACAGGGTGGCAAGCAGTGGGGGTGATCGTGCAGGCACCTGCGCCCCCACGCCCGACCCCCAACTGCGTTGCGCACCGCGCCTTTCGGCAGCCCCCCCACTGCCGCCCAGCGCCGTCCCTGCCCTCCCCTCGGAGGCGACCCCCGCCGTGGAATTCCCCACATGCCTTCCGGGCCCCGTCATGCCCCCCTTTGCGCGAGCGGCGCCCCCACGCCGATCCGCGCCCCGTGCGCTCACCCGTTGGGGAAGAGTCCTTGTTTCAGGAAGTTCCACGCTGCGGAGGCCCCACTCCGCGCGTGATTCATTGCGGGAGTCATGTCCGGGTCCGCAGTGAAGATGAGGTATCCTACGAAAACCGCCATCGTTCCGAGCCCGTAGATGACGATCCATCTTCCTGCCGTTTCACGTTCGTCATGCAATCTCTTTCGACCCCGCTACCAACCTCTCCGGACGCTTGCCTATGAGGTTGCCGCTGGCGCGCCTTGGCCTGGACATGTCGGGGCGGACAGGTCAATGGGGGCTGTGGCCTACTTCGCCACCGTGATCGGGTACTCCTGACTCCAATGATCGGCACCCTCGTGCAGGACCCGGATGCGCATGTAGTAGGTCCCGGGGATCGGGATGCTCCACGTGGCCGAGAACGTCCCCGGAATGTTGCCGCTCTGCTCTCGGGTGGCCCCGGGATACATGGCAGGAGTCGGGGCTGGTTCCGTTGCGTGGGATTCGTTCCCCCACCGGATCTGGGTGTTGTTCATGCGCGCGTGCCCGGGGAACTCGATGCGCCACCGGGCCGAGAACGATTCCGTGGTGCGCGCCCATGAGAGGAAACTCTCAAGCTCGACGCTGGGCTCCCCTTCGGTGCCGACGAGGATGGTCCTGGGGGCACTCCAGTAGGAGACGTTGTTGATGATGACCCGGACTCGGTACTGGTGGGTGCCGTCTGCGGCGGGTTTGCCTTTCACGGTGAAGAAGCCGGGCGCACCTCCGCTCGTCATGCCGATCACGTGCGGATAATTGTCCTCGGTCGCGTTGCCGGTGCCGAGGCGGAGTTCGACGCGGGTATCGTTCACGATGCGGTTCGAGCGCACCTCGAACCGCACCGTCATCGGATCACCGACCTTCACGTAGTCGGGACCTTGGAGGATGATCACGCTTGCCGGGGCCCCGCGATCGATGACGGGGACGGCGCGTTCGCCTGTCCAGAAGGTGCGGTTCCCGTCCTTGACGGCGAGCCGCATGTACACGGTCTCGTAGGTGACCGGCGTGGTGACGGTGACCGATCCCTTCCCCTTGATCACGGGGATGCCGATCTTGAACGGATATTCGGGGCCGCTCTCGGGATCGAGGATGCTTTCGTCCCCGAAGTACAGGTGGGCGGCTTCCGGGGTCCTTGCGGCTTCCGCGATGCGCCAGCCGACCGCGAACGGAATGCCCGCGTTCACGACCTCTGGGACGGAGACGATTTCGGGTAGCGGGACTCCTTCGCGGTCCTGTGCGGGAGGCTTGATGTTGCCGATGGGGTTCTCGCCGAGGCATCCGGCAAGGGCGGGGAATGCAAGGATGCCGACAATGGCAAGGGCGAATGGCGCAAGCGCCCGGCGAGGGGGACGGCGGACGGGGGTGTGGTCGGAGTGGAGGGGCGCGCGGTGCCGGGCATGGGTCGGGCCGGGGCGATTCGACGACGCGCGGGGCAGCATGGTTGTGGCGGCGTGGCGATCGCAAAGCACTCTTTTTCGGGTTCAATCGTCGAACGATGTGCCCCCGGCAAGGCCTGGGTCGTGGCGAAGCCTTTAGACGCGGGCTTCCGCTCCCGCGGCCATGACTCGCGCACTCTTCCTGGGGAATGAATCGAGCGCCAGCCCGCTTGCACCCGTCCTCCGGGACCTTGCCGACGTGCTGAGGGAGCGGGGCTTCGACCGGGCCGCGCTCTCCGCCCGGTTCGGCCCGAGGATGGTCACGAATGCCACGACCGCTCTCGCAGGCATCGGCCCGGATGACTTCGTGGAGGTCGCGGATTACGATTCCCACAACGATCACGTGCTCGTCATCGGTGACCGGGAGCCGGGGAGCCACGCGGCGCTTCATGCCCTCGTGTTCCGGGCGAAGAAGGAAGTCGGGGCCATCGTCCAGATGGATGCGGCGCAGGCCGCCGGGCGCGACCTTCCGGATGTGGTGCCCGCTCGACGTGTCGTGGACAGTGCCATGGGCATCCTGGAAGCTCTGCGCGCCACCGATGCGGTCCGATTCGGCACGGGCTCCGTGTTCGCCGTCGGCGCGACGCCCCGGGACGCTGTCATTGCGGCCTTGACGGCCATCGGCGAGAACGCCGCCGACGTGAAGACGCGGAACCCGGACGGGCCCGGGGAGTGATCGCCGTGCAGGTCCGCGAATTCCAGACCCTCATCCACGAACTGTACTTCGAGAAGGACAAGGCCCGCGGATCGGAGGCCACGTTCCTCTGGCTTGCGGAGGAGGTCGGCGAATTGGCGAAGAGCATGCGAAGGAAGGACTTCTTCAACATGCGCGAGGAACTGGCGGACGTGGTTGCGTGGTCGGCGAGCCTCGCGAACCTGTATGGCATCGATCTGGCCGATGCGCTTCGCGAAAAATACCCGGGCCGGTGCGGCGTGTGCAGCAGCATCCCGTGCCGGTGCGTGGAAGAGACGCGGGCCCTCGGCGGAACCGGTTGACGCCCGGCCGTGGCGATGCGTGCCGGGGTTGCGCCGCCCTCGGGCTGCGCCCGCCCGTGATCCGGGGTGGACGCGGTCAGGTTCCGTCCCATGAAGGCGCCAACCATATGCATGTCCGCCGGATTGGTGGCGCCATCCGGGTGTGCGCATGAATCGGGTGTTGCTTACCGTCGTGAGCCTCGTCGTTGCGATTGCCGTGGCCGTTCCGCTCCTTGAAGTGGTCGTTGCCCAGGGCCCGCCGTCGGATCGGGGCCGGGACGGCGCGCGGGGGCCTGCGGCCATGGACATGGAGGACCGGCGGGCCGAACGTGAGGATGCGATGTGGCGATCCGCGGAGGGTCGCGAGAAACGTGAGAAGGGTCTCGCAAGCGCCGAGGGGCACGGGCTCTTCGGGCGCCTCGATTTCGACGAATCATCCGGGGATGTCGCCGGCCGCTGGGTGCGGTTCCGGGCAGGGATGGATTCCGGGGAACTCAACGATTACTGGACCCTCGCGGTGAACGGGACGATGTTCGACGACCTCGTCATGACCCCGGGCGGGTCCGCCAATGCGTCCGTGCACGGGGCCGTGTTCCGCGTCCGCGGCGATGAATACCGGATGCAGGTCCACAACAATCCGCTGGGCATGCTCAAGGTCGGGGTCGCGAACACCACCACCATTGCCATCGGCCTCCCGGCAACCGTCACCAAGGCGGCCACGTTCGGCGGGAACGCGAAGCATGTGCGCGTCGACTACGAGGGCGGGACCCACGGGCACTTCCTCCTTGCAGGCAACGGTTCCGCCACGATTGCCGACGACAACCGCTCATTGACGTTCGAGCTGCCTCCGATGGGCGCCCTCGTGGTGGCAGGCCACCCCAACGAGGCCACGTTCTCGCCGACGTTCCACGATGAACTCGTCGCCATCGGGGACGGGACCCTCGGCGGCACGATCACCGTGATCGATGCGAACGGCACCTCCCTGGAATCGAGCGAGAGCTTCGGTGTGGACTTGACGGCGACCGAGGTCTCCGACGGTCGGATCGTGGTGGATGCGACCGGGGATGGGCCCGGGCGGGCCGTCGTCATGCGCCTTGACCCGGTTTCCGTGGCCGGCAACATCAGCGTGGTCGTGAACGGCACGAAGGCCGTGATGTCCGACGACTTCGCCGGAGTCCTTGCGACGCGCTCGGGAGACATGCCCCTTGCCTCCGTCAAGGAGACGCCGGGGGCAGTGGTCATCGCCACCTACATTCCGCACTTCTCGACACAGACGATCGAGGTAACGAGCACGTCCGGATCGGAGGTTCCGGACAACGGGACACCCACCACGCCGACCCCGACCTCCGGTGGGACACCCGAGGGAATCAAGGAAGACACACCCGGATTCACCGTGGTCCTCGCCCTCGCGGCCGTGGTCGTGGCGACCCTCGTCCGGCGACGGCGTGACTGAAATGCCCCGGCAACGCGCTTAAGGGGCGACACGGGTTTCGCGGTCGCGTGACGGACGAGACGACCGAAGCGACCGCGGCGCCTTCAGTCGATGGAGCCGATGCGCAAGGGTTCAAACGCGACGTGGGCACCCTCGGTGCCACCACCCTCATCGTGGGAAGCGCCATCGGCAGTGGGATCTTCCTCCTGCCGTCGTCCATCGCGACCCTTGTTCCGGCACCCGGAATGATGCTCCTCGTCTGGGTCGCGTGCGGGGTGCTCAGCCTCTTCGGCGCCCTCACGTTCGCCGAGCTCGGCGCCGCCTACCCCCGGGCAGGCGGTCAATACCTGTTCCTCAAGGAGATCTTCGGCCGCCGCGTGGCGTTCCTCTACGGATGGACGTTCTTCTGGGTCATCCAGACCGGCATCATCGCTGCGGTCGCCGTCGCCTTCGCCCTCTATGTCGACGTGTTCTGGGCCCTCGGCCCGTTCCAGGTGAAGCTCGTTGCCATCGCCCTCATCCTCGGCCTTTCCGCCGTGAACTACCTTGGCGTCAGGTACGGCGGAATCGTCGGGAACGTGTTCACCATCGCCAAGGTCGCCGCCATCCTCGCCATCGTGATCCTCGGGTTCACCCTTGCCGACGGAACAGGTGAGCTGTTCTCGCCATTTGTCCCGGCCGGCGGCGCAACCACGGGGAGCCTCGTTTCCGCGTTCGGCGCGGCCATGGTCCTGTGCCTGTTCGCCTTCGATGGTTGGAACCAGAGTGCGGCCATCGCAAGCGAGGTGCGCGACCCGCAACGGACCGTGCCCCGGTCCATGCTCCTCGGCGTCCTCGTGGTGCTCGCAGTATACCTCCTTGCGAACCTCGTTTACCTCCACGTGCTGCCCATCGACGCCATCGGCGGAACCAGCACCTTGGGTGCGGACGTGGCACGCGTATTCCTTGGACCCGACGGGGAAAGCTGGATCGCGGCCGCCATCCTCATTGCGACCTTCGGCACCGTGAACGCGTTCATCCTCGCCGGGCCCCGCGTGTACTACGCCATTGCACAGGACGGGCTCGCCTACCGCGGCCTCGGCAGCATCCATGAGCGGTTCAAGACCCCGGACTTCGCCACCATCGTGCAGGCCCAGTGGGCGTGCCTCCTCGTCCTGACGGGCTCGTACCAGCAGCTCGTCACCTACGTGGTCATCGCCATCTACCTCTTCTACGGCATCACGGCCGCAGGCATCTTCGTGAACCGGCGCCGGAACCCGGGCCAGATCCTTGCGTACCGGACCCCAGGGTACCCCGTGATCCCGGTGATCTTCATCGCCACGAGCGCCTTCATCGTCCTGAATGCGGTGTTCACGACGCCGCGGGAAGCCTTCGCCGGCCTCGGCCTCGTGGCAACCGGGATCCCGTTCCTGTTCCTCGCCGAGTACATGGAGCGCCGGCGACGGGCCCGGGAGGACACGGATGGGCAGCCTCCGCGGGTCGGGGTCGAGATCCTCACCGAGCAGATCCGTTGAATCTGCGTGACCGTGATCCGCCAAGGCTCCCACCCGTGATCCGCCAAGGCTCCCACCCGTGATCCGCCAAGGCTCCCACCCGCGATCCGCCCCGTCCCCCCGCCCCGATTCGCCGCGTGTCCCACTCCCGACCCGCGCCGTCCCCCGGGATCGGCGCACCGCTGCCGCGGCCCTTCCCGGTGGAATTATTTATAGGGGACTTGGGGGTTGGCCGCGCGGGAACCCCAATGCGCAAGGCCGTTCTCCTGCTTATCACGACGCTCCTCGTGGGCGCATTCGCGGCTTCCGCACAGGATGTCTCCGCAACGAACGTCGTCCTCGACGCCATCCAGGCCGAGGACACGACGAACCGGGCGGGCTCCAATGTCGATGCCGCCGCTACTGCTGCCTCCGGGGCGAAGCTCTTCGGCGCGTACTCGTACGCGTCGGGTTCCGCCACCGGCAAGTTCGTGTCCTTCGACACCGGACCCGGCAGCCTCCTGAACTATACGGTTGGCGGCAACCCGCTCTTTGCGAGTGTGAACTACTCCGGCTCCCCCACACCCGGGCCGGGCCTCGTGTCCTACACGGTGAACGGGGACCTGCTCGCCATCCACCCGGACAACCCCCTCGGGGCCATCGTCATCCTCGGTGGCGACACCGGCGGCGACGTTACCTTCCAACCGGCCCGCAAACTCGAACTTGCGGCCGACAAGATCACGGTCACCTCCGGCAAGGCCAAGGGCGTCTTCGTCCCTGCGAACCCCGGCTTCACCTACGATGGCGGTGCGATCACCGTGAACGTCCCCGCAAACGGTCGCCTCGTGTTCTACGTGGAGAATGCGGACTCCCCGGCTGCGGCGGCCTTCAAGGGCGGCATCGGACTCGGCGACATGTACGGAGGCATCGCCTTCGCCACGGTCAGCGAGGGGGCGGTCCTCACCCAGTCCATCCCCATCGGGACGGCCATCCTCGTCAAGGACCTCACCGCGAACGGCGGCACGGTCACCCTCGTGAATCCGGGAGCGGAAGCGCGTCGGTTCGATCTCTTCCTCACCCCGGAAACCTTCGCCATCGCGAAGGCCTCCGAACTCAACGTCACGCGGAACGGGGCCCCCGTCCCGTACGTCGCGGGCATTGGCGACCTCGCCAAGGCGACCGGGAATGCGACCGTCGGCGCGCAGGCGTTCGCGGAGATTTCGGCAAGCGCCCTCCAGATCTCGCTGGTTGCCCTCCCAGGCACCACCGAGTACCAGCTGGTTCCGAGCAAGGAAGCGCCCCCCATCGTGGCCGGCGTGGACCGCATCGCGTTCAACACGACGCAGGTCCAGAAGGAGGAGCCGCCCGTGTACACCGACCCCGGATGGTGGTGGATGGTCGCGATGCTCGGCGGATCCGCGCTTCTCATCGGTATCATCGTTGCCATCAACCGCAACAAGGATTGAGCGGGATCCTTTGGCGGGCCGCCTGGGGGCGGTCCGCGGCCTGTTCCGCCCCGCCCGGCCTCGCCCCGGCGGGACCCCTGCCACCGACCGGCGGCGCCCGCGGAAACCGTCCGCGCGACGGATGCCCGCGCAAGGTTCGAGGCCGGCAGTCGGTGGTCGCAGGCCCCACGCGGGTAGCCAAACCCTTTAATCGCCACCCCGCCGTGTCTTTGCCATGCGGGGTCTGGTTTTCGACGCGAGTGTCCCGCGCCAGGCGCTCCTCGCCGCCATGTCCCGGTTCGCGAAGGACGCGGCCACAGGGCGCGCAAGCCTCCTGCAGTACCGCGATGACATTCCCGAACCCCGTCTCAGGGGCACCCGGTGGGCGCGCCTGACCACCCACCTTGGAGGGATCTCAGGAAGCGACATCCTCGCCGTGGAAGGGCGAACGAGTCCGGCCCTGTCGCCTTTCTCCTCATTCCCGTGCGTCCCCGGGCATGAGATCCTCGGTGAGGTCGAGGACGCGCCCTTGGAATCGCATGGTTCCGGGTCGCCCGGTGGACACGGCGGAGCCGCGGAGTTGCGCGCGAAACCGATCCGACGCGGCGACCGGGTCATCGTCGAACCCGTCCTCCCATGCCGCGTCCGCGAACTGCGGCCGTGCGCACGGTGCCAGGACGGGCACTACTGCCAATGCGAATCCACCACCCGCGGGGACCTTGCGCCGGGGATGTTCCTTGGTTCCAACCGCGACCTGCCGGGCGGATGGGGTGAAAGCGTGGTCGCCCACGACAGCATGCTGTTCCGCGTCCCGGACGCGTTGACCGACGAGGAAGCCGTCCTCGTCGAACCCCTCGCCGTCGGGTATCGCGCGGTGCTCCGGCACACGCCGGAGTCCGGTGAGCGGATCCTCGTCATCGGCGATGGCACCCTCGCGATGGCCGTCCTTGCTGCCGTTGCCCGCCACGCGCCGAAAAGCGAAGTCGCGAGCGCCTCCCAGACCCCGTTCGCGGCGCAGGCCGCGCGGGAACTCGGCGCAGAAGCCTTCGACACGTCCCGCGTTTCCTTCGACGAAGTCGTCACCCGCTACACCGGTGCCCGCAGCCACCGGCCCGTCATGGGTCGCGACGTGTATCAGGGCGGCTTCGACGTGGTGTACGATTGCGTCGGCTCCGAGGAAACCCTCGGGGACGCGCTCCGCGGGACACGGGCCGGCGGGCGTGTCGTGCTCGTCGGGCCAGCAGGCGAGGAACGGGTCGATTGGACATTCGTCTGGGCCCGCGAGCTCACCGTGGCCGGCGTCGTCGGATACGGATGGGAGCGCATCGACGGGCAAAACCGCCGCACCTTCGACGTCGTCCTCGATGACCTCGCGGCCACCCGGCCTCCTGCGATCCGCCACCTCGTGACCCATCGGCACCGGATCGAAGGGTGGCGGGACGCGATCCGTGCCAATCAGCGACGTGCTTCGACCGGTGCCCTCAAGACCGTGTTCGACTTCAGGTGACTCGGGCCATGACCGACAACGGAATCCGTGCATTCGATGTGCTCCATGACCTTGAGAAGGTGCGCGCCGTGCGCCAGCCCGGCGAACGCCTCGACGCCATCCGGGATGCCGTCCCGGGCCTCAGGAGCACCATCAAGGCGACCGGGGAAGTCCTCGGCGTCCGCACGTTCAACATCGCGCGCTACCCATACCCGACGCGGTTTGCCCTCTGGAACGCCACATCCGTCCCCGTCCCCTA
This sequence comes from Thermoplasmatota archaeon, assembly GCA_041599855.1. Classification (GTDB taxonomy): domain Archaea; phylum Thermoplasmatota; class SW-10-69-26; order JACQPN01; family JAJPHT01; genus JBFILE01. Next base: position 2,452 of record JBFILE010000094.1, on the reverse strand, counting down.
CGTCCTCCTCACCCAGCGGTCCCACGCGGTCCGGTTCACCACGGGCGACGGGGAGCCGAAGACCCTCCTGTTCAACCCCACGGATGCTATCGCAAGCGCGGAGACCCCGTTCTTCCGGCAACTCCGCGACCAGTACGGCAAGTTCCTCAGCGACACCGTGCTGAGCAAGCGGTGGCCGCAGCTCGCCGAGCAGGTGGAAAGCTCCGGCATCCCACCGTCCAAGGTGGATTACGTGGCCTTCGACCACCTCCACACGCAGGACCTGCGGCCAATCGCGAAAGCATACCCGAACGCCACAATCCTGCTCCGGCGCGACGAGGCGGAAAGCCTCCGGAACCTCCACCCCATCCAGGCGAACTGGTACGTGAAGACCGGACTCGACGGCGTGTCCAAGGACCGCATCCGCATGATCGATGACGACGTGCTCCTCGGCAACGGAGTCGCCCTCATCGCGACCCCCGGGCACACCCTCGGCAACCAGACCCTCGCCATGCACACGTCCGAAGGCCTGCACACGGTGAGCGAGAACGGGGTCGCCGCGGACGCGTATTCCCCGCGATTCAGCAAGATCCCCGGCGTCCAGCGGTACGCCGAGGAGCACGGCTACGAAGTCATCCTGAACGCGAACACGTTGGAAGGCAGCGCCGACCAGTACAACAGCATGGTGCTTGAACGCGATCTCGCGGACCCGAACCGCCGCGTGCCAGCATTCCACAACGCGATGCCGTCGAGTGAGTTGACGCCGTCGCGGATCGCGCCCGGCCTCCGGCCCACATTCGAGTTTGGGGAACTCACCCTCGGCACGGTTTGACGGGGAACGGGGCAGTTTCCCCCGGTCTCGTCCCCCGCGCCGCCCCACCCTGACCCGGTCTCGTCCCCCGCGCCGCCCCACCCTGACCCGGCTCGTCCCCCGTGCCGCCCACCTTCGCGCCGCGCATCCACGTCCCGTTCGTTCGCACGGCGAAACCGGCCAGGGGGTCGAACATCGCCCCCGGGGTGCGGGTCATGGGTGGCCGTCAATCGACGGAAGCCCAACGCCTGCACGTCGGGGATCCGCCTTGTGGGCCCGGGATGTGCCATGCACGGCATGCTCCGGGCGGCCCGTGGGTGAGGTAGGTTCATCGCCCGTGAGACCTGTCCCGGGCCATGCGTGACGCGACGCTCGGCAGCGACGTCCCGGACACGCCCGAACCGCTCCCGCCGCGCGTCATCGCCCACGTGGACATGGATGCCTTCTTTGCCTCGATCGAGCAGAGGGACAATCCTGCGCTGAAGGGATTGCCGGTGATCATCGGCGCAGACCCGGCCGCCGGCCGCGGCGTCGTGTCCACCGCAAGCTACGAGGCCCGGAAGTTCGGGGTCGGGAGCGCCATGCCCATCTCGCGCGCCCACAGGCTCTGCCCGCAGGGCGTGTTCATCCGGCCCCGCATCAGCCACTACTCCGAAGTCAGCCGCGCCGTGTTCGCCCTCTTCCAGGACGCGGACGTGTTCGAAGGCGCCAGCATCGACGAAGCCTATCTCGACGTTTCAAGCCGTTTCGACCGCCCGGCCGATGCACGGGAGTGGGCGATGGCATTGAAGCGGCGCGTGAACCACGAGCACGGCATCACATGCTCCATCGGCGTCGGTCCGAACCGGCTCGTCGCGAAAATTGCGACGGACATGCAGAAACCGGACGGACTCACCATTGTGGACCCGGACGATGCGGAAGCGTTCCTTGCACCGCTTCCCGTCCGGAAGATCCCGGGCATCGGACCCAAGGGGGACGCTCGGTTGGAAGTCCACGGCATCCGTACGTGCCGAGACCTCGCACAGGCCGACCCGGCGTTCCTTGAGCAGGAGTTCGGCGTGTGGGGGCCGCGACTCGCCCTTGCGGCGCGGGGCATCGACACGACCCCGGTGGAAGGGGATTGGGAACGAAAAAGCAGCGGCGCCGAGACCACGTTCGGGCAGGACACATCCGATCCGGACGAGATCGCACGTGTCCTCGAGCGGTGCGCCGAGGAAGCGTGGGAAGTGCTTCGGGACGACCGGCTCGTCGCTCGGACGGTCACCGTGAAGATCCGGTACGCGGACTTCACCACGTTCACGCGGGCCAAGACGCTGATCACGGCGACCGCGGACAAGGGTGTCATCACGGATGCTGCCCGGGGCATCCTCGCTGAAGTCGCCCTTGAGCAGCCGCTTCGGTTGCTCGGGGTCCGCCTCACGGGGTTGTCCAGCGCATTCTGGACCCAGGAGACGATGAGGCGATGGCCGGCGGAAGTCCTCGGGGAAGCCGAGGAGGATTGGACGGCTCGACCCGACGGCCGCGAACGGAGCGATCGCCGCCTGGATGATTTCTGAACGGAGGTCCCTTGGGCGGGGCGTCCGGGGGGCTCGGGGCGCCGAGGGAACGCGGGAAGGTGGGCTCTTGGGCGTGCGGGCGACGAGGCCGCCCCGCCGCGCAGGT
>JBFILE010000093.1:0-11872 GCA_041599855.1 Thermoplasmatota archaeon | reverse complement strand
CTGACCGCTCCTGCGGCCGGCGGGGCACCCGACACGGGTCGGGTAGCCCCGCGGGGTTCCGCGTCCCGCCCGCGCCATCCCTCTTTTCCCATGCCGCCAGCCGGTTCCGCGACGTCCCGTGGTATTGGGGCCCGTGCCGCTCCGTGTCCCGCCCGCGGCCGTGACGGTGCGTCGGGCTTGTGGTGGATTCCGTGTTCCCTGTTCCGTCAGCCGACCTTCGGCAACGTGAACGCGAACACCGCTCCACCGTCCCGTGCGTTCTCCACGCCGATGGTGCCGCCGAGCTCGCGGAGGATCCGTTCCGTGATGGCCAATCCGGCGCCGAAGCCCGGTACACGATCGGAGACACCCTTCGGGCCCCGGCGGTACATCTCGAAGATGTCATCCCGGTAGGCGTCCGGGATGCCGGGCCCGTGGTCCCGGACGCGGAGCTCCCAGGCGTCGCCCTGTTCCCGGGCGGACACCTCGATGGATGGGGGTTCCCCCGGCCGCGTGAACTTGATCGCGTTCGTGAGCAGGTTCGCGAACACCTCCTCAATGAGGTTGGGGTCGCCAAGCACCGTCGGGAGCGCTGTCGTGACGACGAGTCGGGCATCGCTTTCCGCAAGCAGGTGTTCCAGGGATGTGCGGGCGGCGGCAAACGCCTGCGCCGTGTCCACGGGACCGATGGCGAGCGTGCCCCGTTCCAGTTGGGAGAGCCGGAGGAGCTTCTCGATCATGGCCTGGGCGCGGACCGCAAGGTCCGCAATCTTGGTCACCGCCTCCCGCCCCTCCGATCCGATGGATGCCCCGTGGTCCTCGAGCACCATGCGGGCGCGGGCCTCAAGGCCGCGGATCGGGGCGCGCAGGTCGTGGCTCACGGAGAACGCGAACTGATCAAGGTCCTTGACCTTCGCATCGAGGCGTTGGTTCGTCGCTTCAAGGCGCCGGACCAGCCGATGGCGGGCGATCCCGCGACCGATCTCGTGGGCGACGAGTTCGAGGGACGCGCGCATCTCGGCATCATCGACGGCGTGGTCCGGATTCCACAAGGTAAGGACGCCGGTCGCACCGTCGTCCGTGGGGAGTGGTGCCGCCACGAGTTCGTTCGACTGGTCGCCGCCCGGCGGCGTGACGCGGGCCACCAGGATTCCCTCCACGCGGGATGCCTGTGCGATGGGGTGGCCACCGTGGCGGGACATGGTCCGGACGCTTTCCACCGCTGCGCTCTCCCGTGCGACCTCGGTTGCGTCGTCCCGGCACGCCATGCCGAGGAGTTCGAGGAACCGTCGGTCGGCTCGGGGTCCGTGGAGGGTGCATGCTTCGGCGCGGAAGAACTCCCTGACGCGGGCAACGGCGTTCTCCAATGTCTGCGTGTCGTGGCCGGAAAGAAGGGTCCGCGAGATGTCGAGGAGGAGGTCCCGGAGGGATGCGTGGTGCTCGCGGGCGGTCACGTCGCGGCCGATGCCCTGGAACCCGCGGGGGTGATCGTCGTGGACGAGGATCTGGGTCGAGAATTCCATGGCACGCGGGGGGCCGCCGATGACATTCATATGGACAAGGAACGGCTGCGGGGTGGGCACCCCCGCCAACTGGTCCGCGGCGATACTCCATACGCGCGCCTGGTCCTCGGGTGGAAGCATCTCCGCCATCGGCACATGGCCGAGGAATTCCCGGGGCACGTTCGCAAGACGCAGCGCGGCGTCGTTCGCATCCTGGATGACGCCGTCCATGTCCATGACGAATGTGGCGTCATTGGCGTTGTCGAATAGGCGACGGTATTTCGCTTCACTGAACTCCAATGCCTCAAGGGCGTCCTGCCGGACGCTTGCCCCCGCCACGAGGTCCCCGATGATGGCGAGGATGCCGGACTCATCCGGCGACCACCGATGGGCCGCATCGTCGTGATGGGCGAGGGCGATGCCCCACAATTGCCCGGCGACCCGGATGGGCGCCACGGCAACAGTGCCGCCCGATCCTTCACCGGCCACCCCGGCCCCTCCCCGAACGGTGACCGGATCCTCCCATGGTCGCACCTCGGTCCCTCCCCGGGCCCATCGGGTGATCCTGCTGGTCGTGACTCCCCGCAGGAAATGTGCCACCCAAGGATCCTCAAGGCCGTCGCCACCGCCGGCTGCCAGCACGGTCCACCCGTTTCCCGATGCGTCGCGCAGTGCGTGGCCTCCATGGCGATCGGATGACGGCCCGCTGGCGGGACCGTCATGGCGAAGGACGGTGAGATGCCGTGCGCCCAAGTTCGCCAGGATGTCGTTCAACACCCGGTTCGCCTCCTCTGAGCGCGCGGGGCCACCCGACCATGTGGTCGTCAACCCGGCAACCGCCATCATCACGCGGGCGTACCGCGCGCGCTCGGTGATGGCGGCGGTCCGGGCGGTGGTGTCGATTCCGATGATCAGGCGCCCCGGGCCCCCGCTCCGAAGGTTTCGGATGCCGACGGTCGACACCTTCCAGACCCGCGCCGCAATGACGCATTCGGTACAGGCGGCGGGGCCCTCCCCGCCGGTCGCCCGGATGCCCGCCACGGAGGCCGGCAACACGTCGGACGCCTTGCGGCCGACCACGTGTTCCCGATCCTCGCCTCCGAGGAACGCCGTGACGGCGGAGCCGGAGGCCGACTGGATGGTGCCGTCGGGCCCGATGAGGAGGACGGCCATGGGAAGATGGTCCAAGGTGGCCAGGATCTGGAGGTGGACCTCGTCGACCACGGCAAGGGTGGCGTCGGCTTGGGTGATATCCTGATGGTACACAATGGCGCCGGCATCGATCAGTGGGATGCCGTGGGCCGTCATGCGGAACGCCCGCATCCCGCCCCCGACATCACATCGATACGTGACACTGAAGGCATCTTCCCGTCCTTCCAGGATGCCCGAAAGCCCCTCGACCACCGTAGCCGCAATCCGTTCATCCGTGCCCCGGACCTTGCGGCACACATCCAGATAGGAGGCGCCTACGCCCGCATCCGCATCCGTGACCCCACCGGCCTTCATGATGGCCCTCCACCGCGCATTCGTGACCGTGATGCGGCCGTCGCGGTCGAGAAGCGCCGCACTCACATCGAATGCGTCGAGGAGTGTCTGTGCCACATGCACATCGGGGCCGGTTCCCACGTCCGCGCCGGTTCCGGGGTCGTCCCCTCGGGAGCCGGGCACACGATGCATGGGAACCATGTGGAATCGTTGCGATACTAAGGGATTGCCGCCACTGGCTGGGTTCGACCTGTGCGGGGCGCATCGGCGCCCAGCGTGCAGGAAAAGATGGGAGGACTCCCCTCGTGATGAAGGAGGCTACTTGGGGAGGCTCTTCCGGAGAAGAGAACCACCACGAAGGGACGTACCGGGCATTCGCCAACGGCAACGGTATCCTCCAGTCTCCGGTCGGATCGCTTCGGGTATAACGTTCACGGGCCGGATGTCGATCGTGGGGTGCCTTGCCGGTCGGGTGGCCCGCCGCGAGTAATTTTGACGACCCTTGCGACAAGGGCATGAACCCCACCGTCGATGCGTCGTCATCGCTTCCCCCTCCGGCTCCGGAAAAAGCCCGCCACCAGGCCGTTCGAAAGGCGCCCCCGAAGGCGGCCGAACGGGCGCCCCGACGGGCCAGCAAAAAGGCCCCCAGGAAGGTCCCCAGGAAAGCCCCCGGGAAGGCCCCCGGGAAGGCCCCCGGGAAGGCGCCCCGGAAGGCGCCCCGGAAGGCGCCCCGGAAGGCGCCCCGGAAGGTGCTCCACCAGGCCCCCGCATCCGGCCGGCCAGGCCTGCCGATGCCGCGTCCGCGGCACGCCGTCTCGACCCTGCGGTGCACGCGTGGTTCGCCGCCGGGCATGGCGCATTCACCCCCGCCCAGCTTGCGGTCATCGACGACATCCTCGACGGCGAGAATGTCCTCCTCAGCGCGCCCACCGGGAGCGGAAAGACCCTGGCCGCCATCCTCCCGGTCCTTTCGGGCCTTGCGGGGAGGCTCCGCGCCGGGGAACCCGGTGAACGCAACCGGATCGACGTCCTCTACGTTTCGCCCCTGCGCGCATTGAACAACGATGTCGCAAAGAACCTGGTGGCGCCCGTCGAGGCGCTCTCCGATGTCCTTGTGGCGGCGGGCCTGTCGGATGCCATCCGGATCGGGGTGCGTTCCGGCGACACGCCCCAGAACGAGCGACAGAAACAGGCCCGCAAGCCACCCCACATCCTCGTCACGACGCCGGAAAGCCTCGCCATCATGCTCGCATCCCCGCGGATGGCGGACAACCTCTGCGGCGTCCGCTCCGTCATCGTGGACGAGGCCCATGCCTTCCTCGAATCCAAGCGGGGGACCCACCTCACCCTCGCCCTCGAACGGCTGTCCCACCTCATCAAGCGCACCGGAGGCCCCGACCCCCAGCGCATCGGGCTCAGCGCCACCATCCACCCCATCGAGGTCGCAGCCGGCTTCCTCTTCGGCGACCGGGACGGCGTCGCAGCAGCCGCCACCGGGGACAAACCCCTCGTCATCTCCATTGCCACGCCGGTCCCGGACATCCTCCACACAACAGGCACCCGCATGCGCGCCGGTACCCTCGAACTCGTGGACGCGGCGGTGGCGGCGCAGGGGAGCACCCTCGTCTTTGCGAACACCCGTTACGGGACCGAGGCCCTCGTGTCGGCCCTGGAATCCGCGCGGCTCGCCCGCGATGGCAACGATGCAGGCCCGGCCACAGTGGGTGCCCATCACGGGTCCATGGCGAGGGAACGCCGCCTCGACGTGGAGGACCGCCTGAAACAGGGCGGGTTGAAGGGGGTTGTCACGAGCGCGAGCCTGGAGTTGGGAATCGACGTGGGCGCCCTCGATCTCGTCATCCAGCTGGGGAGCCCGAAGGGTGTGTCGCGACTCCTCCAGCGTGTCGGGCGCTCCGGCCACCGCCCCGGCGAGCCCGCGCGGGCGACGCTGATCGCAAACGACCGCGACGACCTCATGGAATGTGTCGCCCTCGCCCACCTCGCCCGCGAAGGGCGCCTCGAGCACATCCGGCCCCCGACCCTCGCCCTCGACGTCCTCGTGCAGCACATCCTCGGACTCGTGCTGGAGGACGGGTCCATGACCCCCGATCGGGCGTTCGCCATCACGAGGCGCGCCCGCCCCTACCGGGACCTCGCCCGCGGGATCTTCGACGACGTGGTCCGGTACCTTGCAGGGCAACGCCCTGACGGGTCCGAGGGGTGGACGGCGCGCATCCGCATCGACTCCGGCACCCTCCGCATGACCCCGGCCGGTCGCCTTTCCCGGGCCACGTACATGCTCAACCAGGGCGCCATCCCGAGCGAGGGGAAAATCAGGGTGGAGGAAGGGGACACGTTCATCGGCGAGGTGGAGGAGGATTTCGCAAGCCGCCTCGACCCCGGTGAGGTCTTCGTCCTCGCCGGCCACACGTGGCGGGTGACGGACACCACCACCGGTCGCGTCATGGTCCAGAGCGCGGCGGGGTCCCAGCCCACGGTGCCGCGATGGAGCGGCGAACGCATGGGTCTCGCACCCGATGTCGCGGCGGCCATCCGGGAGCTCCGGTTCACCATCGGCCGCGAACTGGACGGAACCGCGCCGGAAACGCTCGCACGGTTATTGGCGAAGCATTATCACGTGTCCCTTGAGCTTGCGTCAATCCTTGTCCGTTACCATTCGGATCAGCAACGGTTCGGGGCGCTCCCGGGCCGGGACGAATGCGTGGTGGAGGAGTTCCTCGATGACGAAGGGTACCGGATCCTCGCCTTCCACAGCCTCCTTGGCCGCCGCGCGAATGATGCCCTCGCCCGGGTCGTGGCCCACCGGCTCGCCGCAAGCCGCGGTACCCGCATCGGGACCCTCGTCAGCGATTACGCGTTCGCCCTCCGCATGCCCCGCGCGCTCCGCGTCCGCGACAAGGACGTGAAGGAACTCCTGCGCGCGGATGTCGAGGCGGAGGCCCTCCGCAGCCTGAACCGCACGGAACTCCATGTGCGTCGCTTCCGCCACGTGGCCGAACGCGCGTTCCTCGTCCTTCGCCGGGACCCCGTGGCCATGGGGAACGCCATGTATCCGCCGCGCCGCACGAGTCCGGAGCGCCTGCTGAATGCGCTCCTCGATTCCGAGCGGGACCACATCGTCCTTGCGGAGACTGCGCGGGAACTCCTCCACGACGCCCTCGACGTGGACACGGCCCACGCGTTCGCAGCATCCATTGTCGAGGGGCGCACGAGGATCCGGATCATCCGCGGGAAACCCTGTGCGAGCCCCTTCGCCCACCACCTCCTTGCCCAAGGCCTCGAGGATGCCGTCGGCGGCGACGACCGCGGCGCCCTCCTCCGCGACCTCCACGACCGTGTCCAGCTTGCCCTCATGGCGCGCGCGCCGGAGGTGCCGTGACGTGACCCTGTGGAACGGTTTCCGGCTCACGCCCACCGGGGCCCTCCACGACCCCGTGGAATCCGTGGCCGTCGTGGCCGACCTGCACCTCGGCTACGCATGGGCCCGCTACACGGACGCCATTCCGCGGGATGACGGGGCCATCATCCGGGACCGCCTCCTTGCGGTGGTCGGGGACACGCGCGCCAAGACACTCGTCATCGCCGGCGACGTGATCGATGCCCGCATGCCGCGCGCCGCACGGGCCATCATCCGGGACGTTCTCGCCGCCGTGGAGACGGAGGCGGAGGTGGTGCTCGTCCGGGGCAACCACGACACGCACCTTGCGGACGTCGCCGACCGCGACGTTCATGACAGCTTCCGCGCGGGTCGTGCATGGATCGTCCACGGGGACCGGCTGCTGGACCGCGACGGGCGCGCGTTCCTGAAGGAATCGGCGGATCACATCCTGGTCAGCGGCCACGAGCATCCCGCACTCATCTTCCGGGATCACGCAGGAAACCGGTTCAAGCAGCCGGCGTTCCTCGCGTCCACCACCCACCAACGCATCGTGCTCCCGGCCCTGTCGCCGTTCGCGTCCGGAGTGGACCCGCGGCGCACGTGGGGATTCGCTGGCGCGGCACACCCCCGGGTCGACCCGTTGTCATTCGACGCATTCGTCCCGTCCGAGGAGGCGGTGCTTCCATTCGGGTGCGTCAAGGACCTTGCGAGCCGTCTCTCCGCCGCAGGCTCCACGCAACGCTGAGCCCGACGATTCCAAGGGCCCACGCGCCCGGGTACGGCGTGTCCTTCTCCCGATGGATCGAGGGGCCGGCCTCGCCCGGCACGACGGCGTTCCGGTCCACGGTGAAGTGCCGTTCGACGGGCGCGCTGGTCACGCCGTCCGTCCCGATGGCGCGGAATGCGATCGTGTGCGGCCCTTCCGCGAGGAGCGTCGTGTTCACCACATGGACCCACGTCTTGGTCCCGCTCACGTTCATCCATGGCCCGTTGTCGATGCGGACATTGACCTCGCGGGCGTTCAATTCCGCAACGTGCCCTTCGAACACGAGGGACCCGCTCACGCTCCAAGCGACCGGTGGCGTGTCCACCACGAGCGTGGGTGGCACGTTGGCAACGACCACGGGGATCGCGATGTCGCGCCACGTGGTCAGGCCCCGGTACGCGCGGATGGTCACGGTGTGGGGGCCGTTCCCGGCATCGAGGGTGTCCCACGTGGCGCGGAAAGCGGGGATGCCGGTGGCGTCGCGCCACGGGCCGTCATCGACCCGCCAGCGGACGAGGGTGACGCCTTCGTTGTGGATGGCGGTGCCGCGCACGGTGACGCGGCCCCGGACCTCCTCGTCCGGACGGGGTTGCTCGACCGCGAGGAGGATTTCCCGCTCCGCGAACGATTCCGAGTTGTCCACGGTGACGAGCACGGACGTCTCGGGGCCGCGGCGGTCGCCGGCGATGGCGCGCGCCACGATCCAGTAGTCGCCGTTCCCGAGGTGCCGGGAATCGAAGGAGTAGGACCATGCGTGGGTGCCGTCCGCCGGGGACCATTCGTCCCCGTCGAGGCTGACGACGAAGTTCTCCCGCCGGAACTGGAGTTCCACGCGGGTGGTCTGCGTGCTCGCGCTCCCGGTGACCTTCACGACCTTGCTGAGCGTTTCGCTCTCGGTGGGCGTTGCGACCTGCACCTCGGGGAGGGGTCCGGCGTCCCGGATGGGGACGACCGTCACATTCAGGTGGGCGATGCCGACCGCGCCCTGATCATCGGTCGCGTACATCCGCGCATGGTACAGGCCGGCTTCCCGGTACGTGAACCGGACCGACCGCAAGGTGGCGCCCGCGGCATCGATGCGGCCGTCCCCGTCCACGTCCCACGCGTACTCGGTGATGAAGCCGTCCGCGTCCACCGCGCTCCCTTCAAGGGTCACGGGTTGACGCTCGATGGCCTGCACGTCGCGCGCTTCAGCCACCGGGATGCGGTTCGTGATGGTGACGTTGCCGAGGCTCGACACCCGCGCTCCGGCATCATCGATCACGGTGAGGCCCACGAGGTACGTCCCGGGGCGCGCGTACCGGTGCGACGGGTGCGTCTTGTTGGACGTGGAGCCGTCGCCGAAGCTCCAGAGATGCGCAACGAGGTGTCCGTCCACGTCCCGTGCCAGGCTCCGGAACACCACGTCCTCCCCCGCATGGGAGACTTCCGGGCCCCAGTCGAACCGGGATTCCGGGATGGCGTTCTGGATCACGATGCTCCGGGACGTGCTCGACTGGTCCCCGAAATCGTCGGTGATGACGAGGCTAACGATGAAGGTCCCGCGGGAGCCGAACAGGTGCGTCGGGTGCCGGTCCTTGGACCGGTTGCCGTCGCCGAAGTCCCACGCCCACCCGAGGATGGCGCCGTCCGGCTTGTGACTCCGGTCCTCGAAGGTCACGGGGTCGCGGGCGCGGTACGCCTGCTCGGTGAAGCGGAATGCGGCCACGGGCGGCAGGTTCTTCACGGGCACCTGCTCGGAGTGGGTGGACACGTGGCCCACGGTGTCCGTGACGGTGAGGGTGACCGTGAACGTCCCCCGGGCCGTGTACTGGTGTCGCGGGCTGCGGTTCGTGGACGTGGCGCCGTCGCCGAAGGTCCACGACCAGTGGGCGAGATCGCCGTCCGGGTCGAACGATTCGTCGATGAAGGCGACCGGCTCGAGGACGGATCCCTTGCCGTGGGCCGTGAACAGGGCGAACGGCGGCGACTCGTGGATCGTCACGTCCCGCCGGAGGATGCCGCTCACGGCGCCGCGGTCATCCACGACCCGGAGACCCACCGAGTACGTGCCGGCGCGGGCGTACAGGTGATCCGCGAAGGGCGACTCGATCCACCCGCTTGTCTTGCCGTCGCCGTACTCGTACCGGTACCCCGTGATGTGCCCATCCAAGTCCGTGCTCAACGTGCCGTTGAACACGACCGGGTCCGCGACGCCATTCGCGCCGGACCGGTGCATGATGAACCCGGGCGTCGGTGCCCGGTTGATGATGGTGAGGGTGATGTCGGCGAGGCCCACGTGCCCGCGGCCGTCCACGAAGCGGCCCTGCACCGTGACGAATCCTGGGGTTGTGAAACTCGTTGTGAACGGGGTGCCGTGGCCGAGTTCCACGCCGTTCGCCGTCCACGTGACGTTGGCGGCGGTTGCGCCGTCCGGTTTCGCTTCCGCCCAGAGGGTGACGGTTTCGCGGGTGCGGACGGTGGAATCGGCGACGCCGAGTACCACGTGGCGCGCGGAATCGAGGGCGAACACGCGCCCCATGGCCACGCTCTCCGACCCCGTGTCTGTGAGGGCGCGCACGTCGACGCGGTGGACGCCGCGGAAGGCATCCGACGCGCCCCACTCGTAGCGCCAGTGGACGATGCCCGGGGCGATGGGGGCCACGTCGCCCGCGGCATGTTCCCCCACGTCGATCCAGGCTCCGTCATCGACGCGCAGGTGGACCCGGCCGATGGCCCCTTGGCTGGCCCGTGCCACGCCTTCCATGACGAGGCACGCTTCCACGTGCCGGCAGGCGGCGCCGTCGCCACCGACGCCAACCCCTTCCCCGGATGCCGGACGGAGGACGTTGACTTCCGGGGCATTCCCGGCAGCGCCCGCAGCGATCGTGATCCGCGCCGGCGCCGAGGCCGAATCCCCGCCGCCGAACGCCGCGTACGCCAAGGCTTCCACGATCTGCACGCCGGCCGGGACCTCACCGGCCGTGAAGCGCGAGTTCCACGTCACGTGGCCGAGGGCGGTTTCGGTGATCGACGCCGTGTGCCACGATGAATTCCCCACGCGGACATACACGCGGGAGATGGCGCCATCCGTGGAGGAGGCGAGTCCGCGCACGATCAGTTCATCCCCCGCCTTCACACCCTGTCCGTGGGAGGGCGACACGATGGACACGCGCGGCGGCACATGGGATTCGCCCACCATGATGGTCACGGTCTTGGGCGCGCTCCACGCAACACCGTCGAATGCGCTCGCCGAGATCTCGTGGGGTCCGCCGCCGATTCCGGCGAGGTCGAGGGAAACGGCCCACGGCGTCACCTGGCCGGCGCCCTGGGACGCGAGGGACGCTTGAACAGGGTCGCGATGGTCGATGCGGACGCGGACGGCGCGGACGGGGCCTTCCCCGTCGACGGCGGTACCCACCACATCCACCGTGCCCCGGACGCCGTCCCCGTCAACGGGGGAATCGAGGGTGAGGGTGGGGGGCGCATTGGTGCCGTCGGTGCCGCCGAGGGCACCGGAGCCGGGCACGAGTGCCACGACTGTCGCAAGAACGAGGATCGCGGCGAATGAAGCGGCGCGAAAGGGAACGACAGTCAAGGGACTCACCAGGCCGGCCGCACATGGGTCACGGAATCTTCCGCTGGCTGATGCGGCAACAGCCCTGTCCTCGGCGAGGAAGGGGGATGTCCCTTTGGTTGTCACGGGTGGGGGTGACGGACCGGGGGCGAAGACGAACGGTAAGGCCTTGATTCACGCAAGGGTGGAACGGGCAGGCCGGAAGGAAATCAAGTATCCACGTTTCAGCCGCACCAAATGCACAGATGTGGCCATCGGTTCGACGCCCGATCCGGGGGTGGGATGCGCCGCCCGTTCCCGCGGTGCCGGCGGGTCCGCGGCCGGCGAGGGGCGTGAATTGGGTGGCTCCGGCGCCGTGCGGGCACGAGCCGATCGTTGGAAGATGGTCGAAAGCGTCCGCTTGACGATCGAGCCGGCGCATGATTCCGTGCGTCGGGCGGGCCGAGGCGATCGAGTGCGGGTGGTGCCCGCGGAATCAGCGCGATACTGCGCGCACACATGCCGCGATGCCACGTTGGGTCCGACCGTTCGACGGCCGGCTGTAACGCCATCCTGGAACAGGGGTGGCTGCGCGACGATTCCCTGAAGGCTACGGAGTCCCGATTCCAATGAGTTATCAATCACGTGTCGATGATGGCTGAATCACGGGTGCATGTTGATTCATTGGCGGAGCCACCCCCGCAGCCGAAAATGACCTGGGGTGCAGGCGAAGCGGCGCCGATGCCGCCCGGGGCATCATGGGGTCCGACCGGTCTGCCGAGCGGGATGCACCACGCGCGTGCCGCAACGGAGTCGACTCCCAGACCGGATGTGTGCATGGTCCGGAAGCGACCCGAGGGGGAAAAACCTCAGTCCGCGGGAAGAATTACGGCTGACCCATGATGAATGGCCGGGCCGAACGTGATGACATTCATGGTCGATCGCCCAACGCATGAGGGGGCGGGGTGCGGGCGGCGCGGGCGGCCATTCCGAGGGGAATTATTATTTCAATCCCGTATTTTAATCGAGGCGCTGCGATCTCCCGCTCCGGGCGCATGTGCGCGAGCCGAGCCCGGATCGCCCCCCAAACGCCCGATCCTGGCATATCTTGTGAACGACGCGTGCGCGTCGTTCACGGATCGGCATGGGAAGAAAAACTAGATGAATGGCGGAGGTTCCTACTAGATTGGTGACTAGATGTCCCT
>JBFILE010000092.1:0-11876 GCA_041599855.1 Thermoplasmatota archaeon | reverse complement strand
GGCGGGCGTCGTCGTGGGGCGGGCCTGCGGGCGTTGTCGTCCTGGGGCGGCGGGAGCCGTCCTTCGTCGTGGGCGGGCGGGCGCCATCCGTCGTCGTGGGGCGGGCGGGCAGGCCGGCGGATGGGCGGGCGTCGTCCTTCATCGCCCTCCAACGGGGAGGCGCGTGAGCGTGGTTCGTCGTGGGGCGTGCGGGCCGGCGTACGGCGTCGCGGCGCAGGCCGGCCATTGCGCCTGGTTGCGATCGCCCGCCCCCTCCGTTGCAGGCTCGCGCGCCTCCACGCCCCGGCTCGCCGCGCAAAGCCGCACGGCATATAGCGGAACGGATCCTTCGCGGGGGCGTGCCGAGCTTCACGATCCACCTCGTGGTGCCCATACTCGCCCTCCTCGCCCTGCGGTTCAACCCGAGGCTCGTCCTCCTCCTTGCCCCGTTCACGCTTCTCCCGGACATCGACTATTTCGCGATCCTTCCGGAGCCGTTCTGGGTGCATCGCGCCACCCTCCACAACCTGTTCGTCCCGGCGATCCCCCTCGGCATGCTGGCATGGAGCCACCGGACCGGGCAATGGAGGCGGCACCGGGAAGCGCTCCTGATCGTGGGACTCTACCTTGCGAGCCACGTGGTCATGGATGCCTTCGTCGGCGGCGTCCTTCCCCTTTGGCCGCTCCTGAACTGGACGGCCCGAAGCCACCTGTACATCGATGTGGACACCTCGACGAACACGCCGACCGTCCATTCCGGCGCCGACGTGATGGAGGGCGCGCCCACGGTGACCGAAGTGTACCCGTGGCTCGACATCGACGAGACGGCGATGCTCGTGTTCGTGAGCCTGATCTTCCTTGCCAGTGGCCTGGGCTGGTTCAACCGGTGGCGCGGCAGCCACGGCAGGGATGACGAAGCGGGGGACGAAAGCGGGTCCGAAGGGACGGAACGCCCCGCGGACGAAGCGCGGCCGTGATTGCGACCCGCGGCAGCACGGGCACGACCCGGTCGGCCCGGGTGGTCGCGGAGCGAGGGCCACCGCGCCGGGAACGGGGCCGCACCGCGCGAGACGCCTTCACGCGAACACGTATGACGGGGGATTCCCACACGAGGAGAGGTCGGTGTCGCGCCGGGCTCCAAGCCCAGGGTCTCCGTCCAGATGGTGCTCCCGTCCCGGGGCGCCAGAGGCTTCCCGCCCAAGTATCCTCCAGACACGTGTGCGACGCGGCGCCGGCCTGTCCCTTTCGCATGCCAGTGCTCCGGATGCCTCAACCACGGATGCGCCCAGCAACCTCATCGTAGCAAAACATAAGGTCATGAAATTCGGCTGATGTCCGGGAGCATTCGTGTCAGGGAGGTCGATTCCAGGGCGCATGGGGCCGTGCATCGCGGTCGCCGTCGTCGCCATCATCCTGTTCATTCCGTCCGCGTCCGCGAGCGACCCGGACGCGCGTTGCGAGTCCACCTTCCACGGGTTCGTCGAGGACGCCTCCGGGAACGGGATCCTCGGTGCGGTCGTGCAAGGTCCCGGCGGCGCCGAGTGGTCCACAGATTTCTTCGGCCGCTACGAGGGCCGCGATTCCTTCCCTTGCGATGTGGAGCGCGTCGTGCTCGCCAGCTATTTTTCCCACCCGACCATGACGGAAGGCGTGGCACGCGAAACCAAGCTGGTCCCGATCGCCGCCGGTACCGACGGCTACATGGTGACGTTCCAGTTGCCGATCGATGCGGCAGACGTCACGGGATTCACGGCGTTCATGGGGCCGCGGTTCGTCCAAGGCTTCTGGGACGCGGTGGCCACGGTCCTTGTCGGGTTCGTCCTCACGGGCGGTTTTAGACTCCGTTGGCCGGACGCGGAACCGGGCACGCCGGACGCGGAGCCGGGGCGCGCGCGCTTCACGATGGAGCGCCTCTGACGCCGCAGAAAAGGCGTTCACGGCTGGCAGGGTTCTGCGCCCGCGGCGGATGCGGCCCCCGGCACCTGCGGGATTTCCTGAGCGTGGCGGCTGACTCGGACGGCCGCCTCCATGTGGCGTACACGGTGCGCCCCGAGGCGGACGTGGACGACATGTGGGCCCACGTGGCCAGCACGGTGCAACCGGTCGGATGGGAGCGGGGACCGATGCCGGCGGGGCGGGCGGGGACCTGCGGCCCCGGAGACGCCGCCCCGGTGGCCACGAACCGTCCCCGACGCGACCCGCAGGGCATGCCCACGACCCGACTCGTTTCGCCAGCGTTATAAACGCCCGCCTTCGTTGTGCTTGCGGATGCACTTGACCGACCGCGAGCGTGCGGGCGATTCCGCAGGAGTTCCACGGACTCCCGGCTCCTCCCACGCAGGCGTCGGGATCAAGGAGGGATAGACTTTGGGCGTTTCACAACTCCTGCGCGATTCCATCTTCAACCGCTTCGCGGGCATGTTCCGCAAGAAGCAGGCGAAGATCGGCCTGTATGGCCCGCCGACGGCGGGGAAGACGACTCTTGCGAACCGGATCGTTCGCGATTTCTCGGGCGACGTCATGGGCCCGTCCACGGGCATTGCCCATGAGACGCGCCGCGTGCGCCGAAAGCAGAATGTCACCGTGAAGGCGCAGGGCAAGGCCCTGACGCTGGATGTGGTGGACACGCCGGGCATCGCAACGAAGATCGATTACCACGAGTTCATGGAACTCCACGGGTTCTCCGAGGAGGAGGCCCGGAAGCGTGCGAAGGAGGCGACGGAAGGCGTCATCGAAGCCATCCGGTGGCTCGAGGACGTGGACGGCGTCGTCCTCGTCATGGATTCCGCGGCGGACCCCTTCACCCAGGTGAACGTGACGATCCTCGGGAACCTTGAGGCGCGCCGGATCCCGGTCGTGATCGCGGCGAACAAGATCGATCTCCCGGAGTCGAGTCCGGCGACGTTGAAGACCGCGTTCCCCCAACACCCTGTCGTCCCCATCAGAGCCCTCACCGGGTACAACATCGACAAGCTGTACGAGACCATGGTCCGGGCGTTCAAGTGAGGTGGGTGATCGACATGTCTTCGAAATCCAAGAACCACACGAAGGGCCAGGCCTCGGCCGACGCGACCCACGCCGCGAAGGACGCGGGCGTGCAGATCAACCTCGTTTCCCGTCGTTTCCTCGGCACCATGACGAGCGCGGAGAAGATCCGCTTCATCCTGGATGAGGTCAAGGGGAACAAGATCCTCGTCCTCGAGCAGGGACTCGACCCCCGGGAGGAAGCGGAGCTCATCCAGACGACGATGCGGGAGATCCAGCAGGACGCCTTCATCGGCATCGAGATGGATAGCCATCAGCACGAGACCCCGAACACGTGGATGGAGAAGCTCCTCGCCCGTGGCGGGATCCGGCGGTCGAACCTCACGGTCGTGGGCCCGGCGGACATGCTTCGCACGGTCCACAAGGACGGCTCGACGCTGCGGGCGCTCATCCTGGGCGGCCCGGGCGAAGTGGCGCCGGTTGCAGCGGCGGCCGGCTGAACGCGGACGGTGACCCATCATGCCCCATCAATGCCTCCAATGCAGCCAGACGTTCCCCGAGGGTTCCAAGGACCTGCTCCGCGGTTGCCCCGGGTGCGGCGGCACGCGGTTCTTCTTCACGCAGAGCGCCCTTGCGGGCAAGGACCTGGAAGAGAAACGTGAGGAGGCAAAACATGACATCCGGGCCGTCGTCCAGGCCATCCTCTCGGAATCGGCGTCCCCCGCGGAAGCCGTGAAGCGCCTCCAGGAGGACGGCGTCATCGAGGCGTCGCAGGAAGCCGTGGATGCCGCGTTGAAGGCGAGCGCCATGGACTCCGAGGACGCGCTCGCACCATCCATGGGAACCGGGAGGAAGGCATCCAGGAAGACGTCTTCACCGGTGATCGAGGAGCAGCCTGAGCGCGTGGATCGACCGGAGACGGTGACCATCGCCGACACCGGTCAGTACGAGATCGACGTGGAGGGCCTCATGAACGCGAGCCCGATCGTCATCCAGAAGGACGGCGTGTTCATGATCCACCTGCCGAGCGTGTTCGACGGGAACGGCAAGCGCGGCGCGAAGCGCCGAAGTTGAGCCGTGCACGCCACGGTCGCGCGCGCCCTACGGCGGGAGCCATGCCGTCGGTCGGTCCGCCAACCGGGCCGGGCCGCCGAACCGATGGCAGCGTCCCCATGCCGATTCGGCGTGCGAGATGATGAGGAATCAGCAACCGATCGCGACGGTGCGCGACCGGTCACGGTTGCGCGGCGCCGCCCGTGGATTCGGTGGCCACCTGCCTTGCCTGCATCCGTCGGCCGATCCATTCCGTGTGGGGGACGACATGCTCGCCCATCTGGCAGAGGGGGCAGGCTGCCGCGCCGACGAAGAGGCACCGGCACGCGCGGCATGCGAGGAGGGGTGGCCGATCCATGCCCCCCTGATGCCCTCTCCGACGGCACTTAGGACTTGTCGTACATTTTCCGTTGCAACCCGTGGCGGCGCCGCCAGCGGGGATCCTGCCACGGGGCGTGCGGCGGGCTTCCGTCTGGCCTGCCTGCCCGGGGGTGGAACCCGAAGCGCAACTCGCCCGGCGGTTGCCCCGTGGCGGCGCCGGTGCGGGTGGTGGCGTTGTCCCGTGGAACCCGAAGCGCAACTCGCCCGGCGGTTGCCCGCCCAGTCCGGATTCACGAATCGTCCGCGTCCGATTCCTCGTCGGGTCCGAGGACGAGGCGCATCAGTTCCTCTTCCCCGTCGATGGGGCCGCGGGCGATGAGGACATCCCCGGCGACGAGGGGCGTCTTCTTCGTGACCCCGTACGTGTACCGGCCGCCGTGCTTGAGGGCGATGATCCACATGCCGGTCTCGGCGGCCACGTGCGCTTCCCCGACGGTCTTCCCGTCGAGGATGCTTCCGGGTTCCACGGTGACGCGGCTGATGACCACGTCGCTTTCGCGGATGGCGAGTTCGAGGATCGGGTGCGGCTCGACTTCCCGCAGGACGACGTCCGCGATGTCGAGGGCACTGTCCGCGATCTGCTCGGCCGCTTCCGTGAGTCGGACGGCGCCGAGGGCCCTTTTGGGATCAAACCATGCGCCGGCGACGAGGGCTTCGAGGGCTGCGAGTTGGGCGGTCTCCCGCAACTCGTCCATGGTCTCTTCGAGTTCCTCGACTTCCTCGGCGATCTCGTGGCTGTTGTACAGCACGGCGCTGAATGCGAGGTCCACCATGAGTTCGCTCGTGTCCTTCATTTCGAGGAGGAGGTCCTCGAACCGGGCTGCGGCCGGGTGCGTGTCCTCGTCCTTGACCAGGTCCCGGCTCGGCGGCGGACGCGGCGGGAGACCCGCCATCTCGCGCACGGTTTCGAATCCTTCGTCCGTGCCACGGAGGACGAGACTGTCCTTCGCCATGACGAGTTGATCCTCCTCGGGCACGTACAGCCATCGGGATCCGCGTCGGATGGCGAGGATGCGCATGCTGGATTCGTCCTCGATGTGGTCCACGGTCTGGCCGGCGAGAGGACTCGATTCCGGTACCCGGAACTGCTTCAGTTTCTCCTCGGCGCGGGCGAGGACGCGGGGGAAGAACGGGCGCGTCTCCACGGTCTTGAGGAGACTTGCGATGTCGCCGGCCGCGTTGGAGACGGCTTCCGTGGCCGCCGCGACCTGCAGGATGCCGGTCAACTGCTCCGCATCCTCGGTCGTGCGGGCGGCAAGCATCGCAACGAGCCGCACCTTGTAGTTGAGGGTGTCCATGGTGTCTTCGAGTTCGTGGACTTCGGCTGCGATGTCCTCGTTGTCGAAGGCGACGGCGCTGTAGGCGAGGTCCACGATGAGCTCGCTCAGGTCCTTCATCTCGGTGAGGAGATCCTTGACGCTCGTCGGCTCGTACTCGATCTCTTCGCTCTCGTCGTGTCTCGATGTTTTCGGTTTCATGCGACCACCAGGCCGTACAGCGTCAGGAGGGTGAGGATGCCGAGGAGGTCCCCCGAGCTCGTGACCACGGGGATCACGTGGTTGTCGGGGTCGAGTCCTTGGCGGAATGAGATCAGGGCGCTCGCCACGGTGAGGATGGTGACGAGGAGGGCCAGCGTGAGGCCGGCGCCCACGATGAGGATGAACAGGGTCACCGGACCAAGGCCGACCGGCATGTCGAAGGGATCCGACAGGACCCGGACCGCAAGGGCGAGGGCCACGTAGCTCGCAAGGGCAAGGAGTAGGGCGGTGCGCACGTTCACCCACAGGGTGGGGCCGCGGAGGTTCGGCGGGATCGTACCGAGGTGGAGTCCGCTGGAGATGCGCGCGCCGAGGACGCTCCCGATGTTTCCGCCGAGGCCGTTCACGGCGGGGATGAGGAGGAGGAGGACGGGGGCGTCGAAGAGGAGCCCGCTTTTCGCTTCGAGGACCTGCCCGGCCGCGATCTGCACGAGGACGAGGGCCGCGAGGAGCGGTGTGCTCTCCTTGACGATGCGGACGGCGCTGTACACGGTGCGGCGGGGCGTGTCGCGGGCGCGGCGCTGCCGGAAGCGCCGCTCGTCATAGGAACTCACGCGGATCCGCCTCCCGTGATCCCGGTGGCGCCGGCCACTGCGGTCGCCATTCCGAGGAGGATGAGGAGTGTGAGGACGTCCCCGACTGTGGCGAGGAAGGGTCCGGTCACGTTGTCGGGATCGAGTCCGCGGCGGTGGGCGACGAGGACGATGGCGACGGTGATGCCGGCGAGGATGACGCCACTCGCGAGGCCGCTCGCCACGGCGATGAGGAAGAGGGGGCCGAGGCCGATGATGGCGAGACCGAAGATGCGGCTCGTGCCGTATGCCGCGAGGGCTGCGATGGCCGGCATGATGACGCTGAGGGCGAGGGACCCGTTCACGTTCTCCACGAGTTCCCGGTTGCGGAGCACGTCTCCCAAGCGGGTGCCTCCGGCGGTGCTGCCGACGAGACCGAGGTGGATGGCGCTCCCGAGGCGTGCCCCGAGACTGGATGAGATGTTGCCGCGGAGGCCGATCATGGCGGGGACGAGGACGAGGAGGCCCGGCATGGTTTCGAGGACGCCGCGCATGCCTTGGAGGAGGACGCCGGCGACAAGGCCACCGAGCGCCGTCATGAGGAGGAACGGCAGCGACTGCCGGAGGAAGGTGCCATGGAACAGGGGCGCGGCCGGATGGATGGGGCCATCGTCGTCTGCGGTGTCCCGGCCTCCTCGGTTCCACCGCCTCATCGCGCGCCGATGGTGGGAGCGTGTGATAAAGGTGAGGCATCCCTGTTGCGGCGTCGCGGCCGTGCCGTTCACTGTGGAATGAACGAGAGGAGGGAGCGGCCGACGCCGATCACGTCACCGGGGCGCAGGATGCGGCTGCCGCCGGGTTCAAGGAAGCGCCAGTTGATGGCGGTGCCGTTCTTGCTTTCCGGGAGGTCCGTGATCACGAAGCCGGAATCGGGATGGGCGTGGGCCCGTGTGATGCGGGCGTGGGCCACGCTCACGTACGGATCGTAGTCGAGGCTGATGGGGCACTCGCGGGCGCGGCCGACCGTCCATCCGTCATCGGACGCGGTGGACGGCGTGAGGGTGTACGATTTCCCCTCGTACACGCCATGGACGAGGACGAGGCGGGGGCCGGCGGCGTCCGCGGGTCGGGCCGTGGAGCTGAGGGTTCCGGTGGCATCCGCAGCGAATCCGACGCCCGCATACACGACCGAGATCCGCCGGAGTTCCTCAAGGAATGCGTATACCTTGGGCGGGTTCACCACGTAGCGCGGGATCTGCCGGCCGTCTCGGGCGACCTCCTCGACGCGCACGAGGTCGGCGTCCACGAGCTTGTCGAGATGGGCCTGCACGGTCTGTTTTGCGGCGGGTCGATCCGGGCGGCCGATGGCTCCGCGTCGCGCGGTGAGCCGGATCTCGCTCAACGTCTGGGGGACGCGGAGCGTGTCGAGGAGTTCAAGGCGTGCCGGGTACGCCATCGCCTGGAGGAATTGGGCCAGGGTCCCGTAGTCGAGGGGTGTCCCCGCCATTCGTTCGGCCACGTCGGGGACTACGGGTTCGAGCACAATAGGTCTACCTCCCGCCCGACCGAGTGCGCAACCGGGGAATAGCATGCATCAGCCACTTTCCTGACGCCGGGACGCACATCGCGCTGCGTCCGCGGGCGACCCTTGATCCGCGGTTTCCCGACGTGGAGCCATGCGAAGCGTGAAGGCCGCACAGGACATGCGAGCCCCATGGAGGCGACGTTCGACTGGTTTCCAGCCGCAAGCCTCACCTTGGCATCGGGGACCTTCATGGTTCTCCTTGGGGTCCTTGCATGGGCCTTGTCGTTGCGGTCACCGACGCGCGGCCTTCGCGCGGTCGCGGCCGTCCTCGTCATCCGGGGAGCGTTCAACGTCACCCTCGCGGCGCACCGCGCCGCCCTCGATCCGATGACGGCGCTGGCGCTGGCGCATGTCTCCATGTACCTGCTCATGGCCGCGCCCGTGACAATCGTCCACCTGATGGCCGTGTATCCACGACGTCGAACATGGCTGGGACGGTCCCCGTGGGGTCCACCGGCACTGACCCTTGCGACGCTCGGCATCTGGGTCGTGTACGCGTGGGTCCACGATGTCACCGCGATTCCGTTTGAAACGGCATCCCTGGAGGGTGGCAGGATCGGGCTGGGGGTCCTGCTCGCCACGACGGCGGTCGCAGCGTTCGTGTTCGCGCGGGACTTCCAGCGCGCGAAACCGGGGCTTGCGCGACGCGGGCTGGCCATCGTGACGGTGGCGTTCGCGCTCGTGCCCGCATACTGGGCGGCGGCGGGCTTCGCGTCGTTCTGGCCGATCCTCACAGGAAGTGGAGGCCCGTCGCTCGGCATGCCGGCCATGGTCCCCATGGCCTTGGTGGTGGGAATCCTGGCGCGTTGCGCGTTCCGTCAACCGAGGGATCCGGATCGGCGGCTTGCGCGACTGGCCCTTGCATGGATCGGCCTCGCCGCCGCGAGCGCATGGGTCCCCGATTGGGACGGGTCCGGGGGTCTCGGCATCGACGCACTGTGGACGCTCATGTTCCCGATCCTCCTGACTTTCGCCGTTCTCCGACACCGCGTCATCGATGTGGATCTTCACGCGAAATGGACGGTGGAGCGAAGCACGGTGGTCGCCGTCTTCATCATCATCTACCTCGTGGTGGGTCGCATCACGGATCCGTTCCTGACGGATCGATTCGGCCCCACGGGTGGCGTCGTCCTTCTTGCCGCCATCCTCCTCGCCATCATCCCGGCGCAGCGCCTCGCGGAACGGTTCGCCGAGCGGGTCATGCCGGGGGTGGTGCGGACGCCCGCCTACCGGGAGACGCAGCGGCTCGCCATCTACCGGGCGGCGGTCGAAAGCAGCGGTCCCCCGGGGGCCAGATCCCCGGACGATGTCCGCATGCTCGCGAGCCTTCGCGCGACGCTCGCATTGACCGATGTGGATCACGCGGCCATGGACCGCGCCGTTCACGGCAGAATCGTGGTCGAGGTGGATTCGCGGTATCGCATCCTGTACCCCCTCGGCGACAATCCTTCGACCGCGACGTTCCTGGCCACGGATACGCGGTTGGGGCGTCGCGTCGTGCTCAAGCGGGTGCGCGCTGCCGGCAATACGGATCGGGCCCTTGCGGAGGCACGGATCCTCTCCGGCATCCATCATCCGAACGTGGTGACCCTCCATGATGCGGAAGTCGATGGCGATGGCGTCCATCTCGTGATGGAGCACGTCGATGGGGGGTCCCTGAAGGACCGGTTGCGGGATGGTCCCATGGAGGCGGTGGCGTTCGACCGCCTTGCCTGCGGGCTCCTTGATGCCTTGGCGACGGTGCATGCCGCAGGCATCGTTCACCGGGACCTGAAACCCGGGAATGTGCTCCTTACGGCAGAGGGTCATGGGAAGCTTGCGGATTTCGGCATTGCGCGCGCACCCGGCATCGAGGAGACCATGGGCGCGTTCAATGTGCCGGCCCAGGCAACGGGGACGGTCCGATACATGAGTCCGGAGCAGGCGGCGGGGCGCCGCGTCGGGCTGGCGAGTGATGTGTGGAGCATGGCGGCGACCCTTTTCGAAGCCCTCACGGGAACCCCACTCGTGGCGGCGAGGCCGAACGACAGCGCCATCGAGGTCCAGATGCGCATCGCGGCACTCGCGGATGCGCCGCGACTCGTTGGTGTGCCGGACCCGCTCAGGGAATGGCTTGCGTCGGCACTCGCCCCCGACCCGCGGGAACGATTCGCGGACGGAAGCGCGTTGCAGGAGGCGTACCCGGGGATCGGCGAACGTGCGTCCTCGGGCGCCGCGCCGGCTGCTGCCCGGCCTCCTGAACCGACCGAGTGATGGCCGATGCGAGAAGGGCGTGGCCGATTTGCCAACGGGAGGAAAACCCTTGGTTCGGGGTCGTCATCCGGGTGTGTGGAGTGTTTCAGCCACTCCGCGCGGCCCCCGTGTTTCCGATGCGTTGGCACCTCTGCGCCCGTCAGTCTGTGGACTTCTTCTTGAAGTCGGCGCCGACGCGACTGGCAACAGGGCCTACCTGGTCCTGGTATTTGCTGCCGCGGGTCGCTGACCCGTAGGGGCGCGCGCTCGCAGTCTTCAGTTCGTGGAATTCGAGTTGGGAGCATCGCATGCCGGGGCGGAGGGCGACGGGGACGCGGCCGAGGTTGGAGAGTTCGAGGGTGATGTGGCCGCGGAAGCCGGGGTCGATGAATCCTGCGGTTGCGTGGACGACGATGGCGAGGCGGCCGAGGCTGCTTCGTCCGTCGACGCGGGCGACGAGGTCGTGGGGGATGCCGACGCGTTCAAGGGTGGTGGCGAGGGCGAATTCCCCGGGGTGGAGGATGAAGACGTCGCCGTCGGGGATGTGGACGGGTTCCGTGTAGTTTTCGGGTGGGTTTGCGGGGTCGATGTACGGGACGTGGGGGGTGCGGAAGACGAGGAAGTCGTTTCCGAGGCGGAGGTCGACACTGGCGGGTTGCACCTGGAGGTCCGGGTCGTGGAGGGGGTCCACGATGAGGTCCCCGGCCCGGATGCGTGCGAGGATGTCGCGGTCCGACAGCATCATGTCGGGCGCGAGGTGCGCGCGGGGGCATAAGGGCACCTCATGGGTCGACGGTCGGGATCGGGGTCAGGAGTCGAGGGCGGTGCCGAGGTCGAGGATGCTTTTCTTGGCTTTTTCGAGGCGCTTCTTCAGGGTGCC
Organism: Thermoplasmatota archaeon; assembly: GCA_041599855.1. Classification (GTDB taxonomy): domain Archaea; phylum Thermoplasmatota; class SW-10-69-26; order JACQPN01; family JAJPHT01; genus JBFILE01. The sequence goes on along the minus strand of JBFILE010000092.1, from coordinate 731 downwards.
GTTCTCGTCTTGGAGTCGGGCGGTTTCGGCGCGCATCTCGGTTTCGGTTTCGTCCCATTGCCTGGCGCGGGTTTCGTGTTCGGCGAAGCGGGTTTCGAAGTCGGAGCGGAGGCTTTGGAGGACGCGTTTGAGGTTGGTGGCGTCGTCGGCGATCTGGGTGGCGCGGTCGAGCCAGAGGTCGTAGGCGTCGAGGAGGGCGTCGGTGTCGGGGCCTTTGCGGTGCTCGGTTGATGCGTCTGGGTCGTTTTCGTGGTCTTCTTCGATGGTTGCGTCGGTTCCGGTTCCGGCGTCGTCCTGGTCGGGTAGTGAGAGGTCCCATTGTGGGACGGCTTCGGTCGTGAGTCCCGGCGAGCCGAGGTTCTTCATCATTTCGTCGAGGTCCGTTTCGTCGATCATCGCGGTTTCGGACTCGTTCTTGTTCTTGGACATGCGATACCCCCGCCTCCTCCTCTCCATGAAGGCCTATTTGGCTGCTCGGGTGGTGGCGCGTCGCGTCCTGCGGTTGGTTGGGCTGCGTGAGGCAGCGTGTCGCATGTCCATGTTCGAGGTGCCGTTGCGCCGGGTGTGCGAGTGGTGCGTCGTGGCTGTGGTCGAGGACCCGTGACGTGGGAGCCGTACAGCGGGCGGGGGGAGGCGGAGGGGGACGATGGGACGGGAACAGTGGACAGGGGACGGTGGACGGTGGACGGGGGACAGTGGAAAGGGGACGGTGGGAAGGGGACGGTGGGATG
>JBFILE010000091.1:0-12022 GCA_041599855.1 Thermoplasmatota archaeon | reverse complement strand
GACAGCGTCCCCGGCGGCGCTTCCTTCTCGTGCCGCCGGATCGCTCCGTTCGTCGGGCCCTTGCCGAAGACGTCCACGCCTGCGCCGCTCCTGTTGAAGTCCATGAGCCACCCTTGCCGGGTGTCAAGGTCCACGACCGGGACCTTGCTCGGCGCCGGATTGAAGCCATGCATCTTCTGGAAGCTCGTCTGGCTCTGCCAGCATGACGAGTTGATGAGGCTCACGCCGCGGTAGTTCTCCATGCCGACCGCGTGCACGTGGCCCGTGACGAACACGTCCGGCACCTGGTCGATGACGAGGTAATCGCGGTGCTCGGGCGCGACCGGCGTGCGGAGGCCGTACATGGGGAGCACGTGCCGGCGCTTCATCATCTCCTTCATCGCTTCAACAGGACGCTCGTACGTGAGGCCCTGCACGCGCATCATCCAATCGTCGAATCCGCGGCCGTGATACGCGAGGATCTCGACACCCTCCACCACGATGCGGCACGGGTTCCCCACATGCCGGATCTCCTCCGGCATGAGCTTCCGATGCTTCTCCATGAGGGCCGGCTGGGGTTCTGCGGGGCGCACGAGGTCGTGGTTCCCCGGCTGCATGATGATGCGGATGTCGGGGCGCGCATCGATGATGCGTCGGAACTGTTCGCCCGCGTACGCGTACTGATCATACGCGTCCACGATGGCGAGTTCGTCCTCCTGCCCCGGGAAGATGCCGATGCCGTCCACGATGTCGCCCGCGACGACCACGTACTTGGTACGCTCCGCGAGCTTCCGCAGTTCGTTGGACGGGTGGTTCCCGCTGATCCACTTCACGAAGCGGTCCCAGTCGTCCTCGAGGAACGTGCGCGCGCCCATGTGGAGGTCGCTGATGAACGCGACGCTTGCCGGGTTCTTGCTGCGGCGCGCGTTGCTGTTGAACGGGATGTCCGGCCGCACGATGTTCTGCAGGATGAGGAGGTCACCCTTGCGCGACGGCTTGGCGACTATGCCCACGACCTCGTCCTCGATCACGCTGTCCGCGAATTCCAGGATGCGGGCGTCCGAGTTCAACGCGAGGACGACGGCACTGCCGCTCTCATCCTCCACTTCAAGGAGCTTGTGCCCGTTCTTCGTGGAACGCACTTCGCTGACGATGGCGATGAAGCGGACTTCGGGGACATCGTTCCGGATCGCCTTGATGGGGATGGCGCCCACCATCTCGCGGCGCTGGCGGAAGAGCCGACGGATGCGGCGGATCCGATCCATGAAGTACCGCGTGAAATCGGTGATGTCGCCTTCGCACGTGCTCTGCCCGGTGATGTCGTTGTGGATCTCGTAGTCGTGCGCGTAATCCGGGAGCTTGCCGAACGGTTCGGCAGTCAACTCGGCGGGTTCCTCGAAGATCCCGATCACGTCGCCCCATGTGACGTCCGGGTGCTGGATGGTGCGCTCGTCAAGGCCTGCGTGGATGTCGATCATCGGCCCGAGGAGCTCGGGCGCCAGGCCAGCGGCTTCCGCGTCGACGCGACGGACCTCAACCGTACCCGCCGGTACGGAGACCGCCGCCTGCACGGTGGTTCCGCCCGGTCCGGTTGCAGTGGACGGCGCGCCCGGCCTCGCCGGGGAACCGTTGCCCGCGGCGGGCGGGCCCTGTGGGTCGCCGCCCCTGCGTTGGTCATTGTTCGGGCTGCCGATTGATTCGGAAGCGACCTCTCCTTCAGCCGCGATGGCGTCGGGACGGGCGGCTGCGCCGTGGGACCCGGCGGGTTCCCGGCTTGCCGATGCAGGGGATGATGACGGCGTACCCGGCTGGGATCGTGGCGCTGTCCCATGTTGGACGCCCATGTCCGAAGTCGGCGTCAGGGCATCGTGGGGAGCCGCCTTCACACCTGCATTGGCACCCGCAGCCATCGCAACCTCATCGGGGTCGTCGCGGCGGGGTTCGTGGTCGCCCGGGTCGGAGTCTCGGGATTCCGGACCCGGATCCCGTCGAATCTGACCGTACGCGGGTCGTGGATCGGGAACGATGCCGGCCGCTTCCTCGGCACTGACTCGGCGTGCTGCGCGAGGGGGCTCCTGGGGCGCCGGCGGGCGGTCCGGTACGAGGGAGGACTCGGGCGCCGGAAATGGCTGGCTCGCTGGCGCGGAGCCAGTATCCGGGGATCGATCCGGCATGGAGCGGACGGCGACACCGCCCTGATGCGCCGGCTGCGGCGTCTCGCGGGCGCCTTCAACACCGAGGCTTCCGGATGGGGCAAGTGGTGCAGTCGGTGGCACGCGGGCATCGGGTTGGCCGGAAGCGGTCGCGGCGGGGGACCCAGCCCGAGGGTCACCTTGCGCGGGAGGAGAAGTTGCGGCGGACCCAGCCCGAGGGTCACCTTGCGTAGCCGGCGGGAATGGGCGGGACCCGACCCCCGAGTTGCCTTGCGGGGCAATGGAGGAAACGGGCGAGCCGACCGCGGCGTCGCCATGCGCCGGCGCGGAAGCGCCCGGCGAACCCGCTTGCGGCTTCGCCTCCGGCTGTGCCTGTGCGTTCGAGGCGAGGAGCGCCTCGAGGTGTTTTCGCGTCAACACGAACGGAAGCTCCGGCGACGCCCGCAGAGCCATGGAGAGCCGCGCGAGACGGGCCTGGTCGCCTGAGAGGAATGCGCACGCTTCGGGATCTACGAGGGTCCCTTTTTCGCCCAGAAAAGCAAGGAGCTCACGCACGTGTTCCCACCCGGATGATCGCGTAAGGGCACCGTCGCCTTCAATGTAACGAGGATACGGGGCCGCGTCCCGTTGACATGCCCGGTGACACGGCCAATTGCGGGCAGGACCGTGAACCGGGGAACCGAGTGAACGGCCGCCGCGACCCCCGGCTGAACCGCACATCGGCTTCTGCGGAAGGGTTCTTCACGAAAGCCGGCGTGATCGACCACGTTCCATGCTCATCCACCTTGTCCGCCACGGCGAAACCGCATTCAATGCCCGGCGGATCGTTCAAGGGCCCGTCCATGATGAGCCCTTGTCGAACGTGGGCCGGGCGCAGGCGCGAGCCGTCGGAGCGCGCTTCAGCGACACCCCGATCGCCGCCATCTATGCGAGCCCCCTCAAGCGCGCTCGGGAAACCGCCGATGAGATCGCCACAGTGACCGGCGCCTCCGTGACAGCGGTTCCCGAATTCGCGGAATTCCACTGGGGTGCACTCTGCGGAAAGCCCCAGATGGGAATCGACGGGGACGCCATGTCGGGCTTCGTTGCGCGATGGGCGGATGGTGACTTCGATGCGACCCCACCCGGTGGGGAATCCCCTTCAACGGTCGCCGATCGTGTCCGTCGGGCCTGGGCACAGATTCTCTCCAGGCATCCCCCGGCCATGGGAATGGTGCCAACGGGCCCGTCGGATGTTGTCATCGTTGCCCACGGGCGCCTGAACAAGATCCTCCTCGCGGGCATCGTCGCCGGAGACCTTCGCCGCATGGAGTCGTTCCCCCAATCCAATACGGGCGTCACCCTCCTCGAATCCTCCGGTGACCAGACTGCGGGATGGAAGGTGACGACGCTCGATGACACCGCACACCTGGATTTCGCCGGCCTCACATCGACCGCCGATCGACCCCCCGAGCGAGCCTGATTGGGCCTCCGGTGGTTTGTTGAGGGGTCCGGGACTGAGCCTTTGATCGACGTCCCGGGTGTGGAGGCGGATGCCCCATTGGGAACGGGCAAGGCCCGTGACAATGAGCATACCATGGAAAACATGCTGCCGCCGCAGGCACTTGGTCAAGCCGCGCCTCATCGGCCGGCGTGAAGCCGTTCACCGAGTGCGGCGGGGAGGCCTGCCCTCAGGTTGGCATCGTGCGCAGCTTTCACATCGTAGGCCACGCGATGGAATATGACATCCCCGACCTCCGTGTCATAGACCGCGCAACTTGCACGGGCATCGCCGTCGCGCGGCTGTCCGACGCTGCCCGGATTCATCACGATGAGGGGTGCGGCACGTTCCCCGGGGGCGGTGCGCGCGAGCATGGGGAGATGGGTGTGCCCGAGTGCGAGGAGACACGTCTCCTCTTCGAGGTGACCGAGTGCCGCGGTTTCCAGAAGGTCCGTCGCATGCTGCGGGAACACGTACTCCCACAAGGGGTCATCCGGGCTTCCATGGCATATGGTGATCGTCGTGTCGCCCGCGTGGACGTCCCGGGTCAGCGGCAGGTTCGCCAGATAATCCAATCCGCTGCGATCCAGGGATCGCAGACTGTGCTGGGCTCCTGCCTTGGCAAGGGCGTTGAAGGATGTGAAATCGTCTTTCGCGACGGCGTAATCGTGGTTCCCCATGACCACTGCCGCACACGTTCGTCGAACCCGGTTCAGACATTCCACGGGATTTGCGTTGTACCCGACAATATCTCCGAGACAATAGATCGCATCGACCGCTTCGCGTTCCAGATGCCCCAGCACGGCATCCAGCGCCTGGAGATTCGAATGGATGTCCGAGATGAAGGCGATCTTCACGAAGCGATCACGATTCCTGCAGTATGATGCCGCTTGGGAAGCGATCATCAGGCCCGTGCATTGGCATCAGTTGGTCCGCGAGCGGTAGCGAGCAACCTCGGCCACCGGTCGCAGCATACTCTGCATTGTTCAACTTATCCCTCTTCTGGGTTCTGCCATTCCCCTTGAACATCCGCAACCAATCTGCTGCCTGTCCAACGCGTCTCATGCTGAAAATTCTCTCCGTTCGGGATTCCTGCAACTGATTTCGTGTTTCGATATATGAAAAAATCCGGGGTCCACCTGGTCCCCACCTTCCGTATCGAGGCCAGTCGACAAGGACGAAGACACAGCAGCCACGCATGGATGCGGTGTTGAACGAAGACAAGATCCCCCGAGAAAGGCCGTCCGGACAACACGTCGGACGAGATTGTCAAGGCGGTGACAGGAGGCATGAAAGCGACGAGGAATGGAACTGACAAGGAATGGGAGAGATAAGGAATGGAATGACGAGAACTGGAAATGACGAGGAATGAAACCGACGAGGAATGGGAGAGATAAGGAATGGAACCGACGAGGAATGGATACGCTCAGGGTGAGTATCCATGTGGATTTGGTGACAGGTGGGGGGGGACCCCTTAATTTCGTCTGGAAACGGTCAGACGAGTCTGTAGAAATTGTTGTTTGTTTACTCTCAAACGAGAAGGATTGTTAGTTATGCGAGTGATTGTACATGAATGCTTGTATGAGTGGGCTAGTGGACGTTGGTGGCTAGCAGCAACTGTTAATAGTCAACGAAACAACATCAAATCGGAACCAGGCCGATCGACCAGCCGCGAACACACCAAACCCCTTCCAGACGAAATCATCCCCTCCCCCTCCCAATGCCAAATTCGTTCACAACCCTTCTTCCTGATTTGCAACATGACTCACAATCATGGATATTCTAGCCCTGTTTCCATTTTTGGCGGAGCACTATTCGTTTCTTCCACCCAATCTGAATGCAATCCATTTCCGGTCGAGACCGAATGAAGTCCCAACCAGCGGGACAAGGGAGTCCGTTGCCGCTCCCAAAATGGGAAATGTCAATGCCCGTTGCTTAACGCAAACACACCGAGGACGCGACGGGGGCTGAATGTGGAAAGCGAAGGGGATAATCCTGGAGTCACGAACCGACATGAAGTTCCGGTTCGGGATCCGCCGGGATGCAGGTATTGACGGTCAGCCCGAACAATGGGGGTGGTAGTGCAGGTATGCAGGCAACCCGGGGATCGATGAATAACGCGAGATGGTGACCACCTGTCGCGTTCGTACACCCCTAAGGTCAGGAAGAATTGCAATCAGGTCCTGATGGATCGCCGAAAACCAGTACTTGGCGACCCCCCTATTTCCACTGCACTCGGGTCTTATTCGTAGGCGTGAACGGGGCGTCAAATTCGGGCACAATCTTTCCATTCGAAGTAGAGCCGTGGAGCGGGTGGGCACCAGTGTCATGCTGATGGTGGCAATTATGCCGGTGCCGGCGGTCAGGCCGCGGTCAAGGCTTGCTGGTGCAGCGATTATGCCGCGGTCAGCGCTTGCTGATGCAGCAATCATGCTGAGGCCAGCGCTTCTGATGCGGAGTCATGCCGAGCCCAACACTTGCTGACGCCAGCGGACTCTTGGCGCCAGGGCTTGCTGATGCGGTGTCATGCCGAGCCCAACACTTGCTGACGCCAGCGGACTCTTGGCGCCAGGGCTTGCTGATGCGGTGTCATGCCGAGCCCAACACTTGCTGACGCCAGCGGGCTCTTGGCGCCAGGGCTTGCTGATGCCCAGCCGTCATGCCGAGGCCAGCACTGTCGCCGATCATGATGGCTCGATGACGGTCAAGTCCACTCCAATGGCTGACGCCCGATCCGCAAGGACCGTCCGTAGTTCCGGGCGCACCTCGAAAACGGCCTCCGTCGGAATCGTGGATCGATCCACTGTGATGACATGCATCGCATCGTGGATCCAGGAGAGGAACGCCTCGGATGCGGGGTCGGCCGGAAGCCGGGCCTGGTAGGTGGTGTAGGTCGGCAGCAGGGCGTGGATTGCCTCATAGAGGGAATCCAAACCATCACCCGTCTTGACGCTAAGGAGCACATGGTGGGGTCCAAGGAGACCTTCGCCAGCGAGGGATTCCAGCTTGGCTGTCACGTCGCGGTGCGTCGTTCGGTCCGTCTTGTTGAATGCAATGAGGACGGGAGCAAGCGATCCGGGCCCAAACACGTCATCCCGGGCGTGGGCGTCGCTTCCGCTTCGACCTCGTGCGGTCGGCGGTCCGGGCCGACTCGGCCCTGTCGAGCGTCCGCTCCGGTCCGCCCTCGTCGCCTTCCGTGTTCCGGCGCGGACATCGCCGCGGCCGCGGCTTCCCCCTTCGGACGTCTGGAAATCGGCCAGCACATCGAGGCTCGCGTGGAGCCTTCGACGGATTTCAGGCAACGGGTCACTGACATCCACAACCAGCACAATCACGTCGGCGAGGGCGATCTCCTCAAGCGTACTGCGGAAACTCTCGATCAACCATGGGGGCAGCTCGTCCATGAAGCCCACTGTGTCTGTGACAAGGATCTCGCGTCGCTCATCGACGGCTCGACGTGTGCGGGTCTCCAATGTGGAGAAGTAGCGGTTCTCGGCGATGGCCCGATCCCCGGTGAGCGCACGCAACAGGCTGGATTTGCCGGCATTCGTGTACCCGGCCAGACTCACGAGGTGGAAGCCTCCCCGTCGGCGGTGCTTGCGACGCACGTCGCGTTCCTGGGAGATGTGCGATAGGTCGTGCCGGATCCGGGCCATCCGGCGCTTGATCATGTCATGGTATTGGACGACCTCGTACTCGCCTCCCGCGAGGAATCCGGGGCGTTCCCCTTTTTTCATGAGCGAGATGGATTCCTTGACAAGCGGCATCTCGTAGTGCAGCTTCGCCAACTCGACCTGGAGGCGTGCTTCCTGGGTGCGGGCGCGCTCGCTGAAGATCTCGAGGATGACACGCACGCGGTCGAAGACTTCGAGGCGTCGGGGTTCGGCCGCGCGGCGGCGCGCGCCACCGGTCGCAGGGGAAGCATCCGGCGCGCCCATGGCACCTGCGGCCGGTTCGACCGGTGCACCGATTGCAGCCGGTGCGGGTGCGGCGTCAACCTCAAACGGGTCCACGAAGGGTTCGACTTCGTGGTCGGGCGTGCCGGAGCCGCGGGATGCGTTTCGGTGGGCTTTGCGATCGGATGTGCTCGTCTGAGACGAATGACTGTTCGTGGGATCGAATGGGCTCCCCGGGTCCTTCATGGGGGTCGATGCCGCCTTCTTATTGAACGCGCGCGCGCTCGCGTGCGGGCCCGCGTGGCTCATACCGTGGGGAAAGGCGCCCGAGGCCACGGATGGGTTGTCCTCCTCGGAATCATGGGCGTCCGAATCCCCGCCATGGCCGCTGGAACGAACCACGTCGTGCCCTGCGGTTGACTGGGCTTCGTCCGAAGGTGCGTCGCGCGTCCTGTCCCCAGATTCGGAATGGGAACGGGGCATGCCCTCGACGGCCTCCGCATTCAAGGGTTCCTCGACGGGGGCCTCATCATGAGAATCATCTGCACGTGGGGAGTCGTGAATTCGATTGCCGTGACCACTGTGGTCGGTGTACTCGGGACTGTCGTGCAAATCGTGCGCTTCGATGGGGGGTGGGAGGACCCGCTCGAAGGCCTTCTGGAGGTTCACGATCTGGCCGGCCTTCAGGTCCGCGTTCACGATGATGAGGTCCGCGCCGAGTTCGGTCGCTGCATCGCGGGCCTCCTCGACCTTTCCACTGCCCAGGTAGTACATCGGGTCAGGACGTTGCCGTTTCTGCGTGATCACGGCCGCGATTTCGTACCCGAGGGAGTACGCGAGCTCCAGCATTTCGCTGTTGTCGCGGGTCGGTGAAAGGATGATTGCTTTGCGACGGAACAAGGTGTCACCGAATGGGTCAGGCTTCCACGACGTTCCTCATGCAGGAGGGATCGGCCGAGTCCGTGACTCCATGGAAAAATCGCTGCGATAATAATAAAATCTGCCGCCCGGAACCTTTTTTATAACCAGGCTGCGTACCGGATGCATCCACTGAATCGGGTGCGCCTTTGTGGGAATGGCGTGCTTCACCCTGTGCGGATTCGGTGCTTCAGGATGCCAGTTGTTCCAGTGTAACTTCCGGCTCTTGGGCGCCTGTGCAACCGCGTGGGATGATACCCGTGGATGGGTCAGTCCGCTCATGCCTGAGCGGATGCTCGGACGCATTGCTAATGTCGAGGTTGGTAGCCTTTGGTTAGCGGTAGCTTTCGGAGTGGGGAGACGGAGACTGATCGCTTGAGCAAAGACAGATTGTTTGATACGTTGTTGAGGGCGGAGCCGATTTTCCGCAGCCGGGAAGTCCTGCGGCCGAGTTATACGCCCGAGGAGTTGCCTCATCGGAGCCAGCAGATCACCCAGCTGGCCACCATTCTCGTTGCTGCCCTCCGGGGGGAAACCCCTTCCAACGTCTTCATCTACGGAAAAACGGGGACGGGGAAGACCGCAGTGACGCGGTATGTGGGGAACGAGTTGAACCGGACGGGCCGCGAGGTCAACAAGCCGGTTCGCTACATCTACATCAACTGCGAGGTCGTCGATACCCAGTATCGGGTTCTGACGCACATCGCGAACCATTTCATTCTCGAGTGGAATGATCGGATCCCCTTCACGGGGTGGCCGACGGACGAGGTCTACTCGAAGCTGAAGTCGAACATGGAGCGGGAGAAGGGCGTCACCGTCATCATCCTCGACGAGATCGACAAACTCGTGTTCAAGTCGGGCGATGACGTGCTCTACAACCTGAGCCGCATCAACGACGAACTCAAGAACGCGAAGGTCAGCGTGATCGGGATCTCGAACGACCTGAAGTTCACGGAATTCCTGGACCCCCGTGTCCGGTCGAGCCTCGGAGAGGAGGAGATCATCTTCCCTCCCTACGATGCGGACCAGCTGAAGGACATCCTCGTGCAGCGCGCGGGCATGGCGTTCAAGGAGGAGATCCTGGACGACCTCGTCATCCCGCTTTGCGCGGCACTCGCTGCGCAGGAACACGGGGACGCGCGGCGTGCCCTCGACCTGCTCCGGGTGGCCGGCGAACTCTGCGAACGCGAAGGCGGCCGCCGGGTCACGGAGAAGCACGTGCGAACGGCCCAGAACAAGATCGAACTGGATCGCGTGACGGAAGTCGTCCGCACCCTTCCGACCCAGTCGAAACTCGTTCTCCTCGCCACGATCCTCGGTCAGGACGGCGACTCGAAGGGGCTCACGACGGGGGAGGTGTACGACATGTACCGGGACCTCTGTCGCACGTGTGAAGTGGATGTCCTCACGCAGCGGCGTGTCACGGACCTGATCAGCGAGTTGGACATGCTCGGTATCCTGAACGCGAAGGTCATCTCCAAGGGTCGGTACGGCCGCACGAAGGAGATCCAACTCAGCGTTCCCGTGGATGAAACCCGGAGCGTGCTCAACGAGGACCCGCAACTCGAAGGCGCCCAGGGCATCCTGCCCAAGCGTCAGGCGCGACTGTTCTGAGGTCATTCATTCGCCGCCGGCCCAGTCGGGGCCGGTTGGCGGAGCAACTCGCGGCATGGGGCGTGCAGGTGCACGGTTCCATCCGCGCAACTGTTTTCCAGTCCGTCTTCCGGACAACTGTCCCGTTCCCCGTGCCACGGGGCCGTCAGCCAATGGGTCCTGCGTCCGGCTTGGCGTTCTTGCGCCGAGCGGGGTCGTCACCCCTTTGGATCCAGCATCCGGCTTGGCGTTCTTGCGCCCAGCGGGGACGTCACCCCTTGGATCCAGCATCCGGCTTGGCGGCGGCTGCCTTGTCCCCTTCGTCGCCTTCATCTTCGTCATCGTCTTCCGGCCCGAACAACGCCGCCAAGTCCCGGAACATGGCTTTTGCGCGGGACCGGAAGTTGGCTTCATCCGGGGGGACGTACCGCGGAGGCGCCCCTTCCGCGAGTGCTGCTTCCTCGTTCCGGAAGAATTCGCGGCGCTCGATCCTTGCGTGGCGGATGTCGAGCCCAAGGGGAAGGAACAGGATGACTGCAATGGCGATTCCGAGCATGGTCCAGAGGTCCGTGGGTGCGTACGCATTCCCGATGCGTGTCCACCCGTTGGCTTGGGCTTGTTGCACGTCCACGTTGAACTCGGTGGCCAGTCCGAGTTTCATGAGTCCGAACCACGGGATTTCGGCGCGTGCGCGGCCGATGATCCAGTCGGCTTCCACGATCTGGCTGATGCCGACCGCCTGGTCGGCGAACGGGTTCGTGAAGGGGTTGTCGCCCTTGGTGATGAACCCGCTCGCGGCGGGCTTGAAGCCGTTGGCGCGCGAATAGGCGGGTTCCCGGAAACCGAGTTCGGGGATGTAGATGCCGGAGCGGTTGAAGCTGAGGGGTTCGCCGCCCGGCCACTCGACGCGGTAGATGCGGTTGGCTCCGGTGCCGAGCACTTGGACGTAGGCCATGGCGCGGTGGATGACGGGGGTCCGGCTGGGGTCATCGTTCGGGTGGTACACGATGACGTCGCCGGCCATGCCGTACATGCTGCATGAGGGGCATTGGCCTTCGGCCTGCGCCCATGTGATGATGGATTCGGCGGTGACGGATTCCACGAGGACGATGTCGCCGATGTCGATGGTCCCGATGCGTCCGTAACCGGTCTCGTTGTCCCGGTGCATCATGGATTCCGACTCGATGACCACGATGGGGGATTCCGGGTACACGCCGGACCAGACGTAGATGGCGAGGATGGCGCCGCCCACGACCAGGATGGCAACGATCGTGTCCCGTGTGGGGTCTTCACGAAAGGCCATGGCGGCTCGTACTCCCCGCGCGTATAAAAGATTCCCACTTTGCGCAAGGGAGGGGCGGGGGGCTCCCGGACCGTGATTCTCCCGGTGACATGTTCATCCATCCGTGGGTTTGCGAGGGGGATCATCCTGCTGCTCAAGGGTCACCTGCCGGTTGAGGGCGGCGACTCTGGGCCCCTACGACCTTGCCTACCCCGTTGCGACGGCGGGGGATGCGTGCGCCGTCCTGTCGCACTCGACCCGACTCGTCCGGGGCGAGCTTCCTTGGCCGGGGGATTGCGCCCCGTGCGGTGACACCCGGGCCCAGCGTAGGCACACCCATTTCTCCGCCATATCGCGGCACCGCGGCGCTCAGAGCGTTCCTGCCTTCTCCTCGTGGCGGTGCAGGAAGTAGGCGCCGCCGATGAGTCCGAGGCCGAGGGCGATGAAGATCATGCCGATCGTTTCGCCGAGGGTTGCCGGGTTGCTCGTGTCCGTGAACGCGAAGTTCGCGGCCGCGAAGGCGAGGAAGATGCCGCCCCAGACGCCGAGGGCGGCGACCCGGAGCCGTCCGGCGACCGGTACGATGGGCGGAGGTTCGGCGCCGTCGGCACGCGCCGCGAGCACACCGCGAACACCGTGGTATCCGATGTACGCGGCCATGGCGCCGAGGGGCGTGAAGAGGACGGCCCAGGCAGGATGCAGACCGCCCACCCGGATGGTT
>JBFILE010000090.1:0-12108 GCA_041599855.1 Thermoplasmatota archaeon | reverse complement strand
TCGGGCTTGGACGGGCGGGCGGTCATCGTGGGGCGGGCGGGTGGGCGTCGTCGTGGGGCGGTCGGGTAGATGGGTGGGTGTCGTATCGCGGGAAGGCGCGCGTTCGTCGTCGTGTGGCCGGAGGAGCCGCGTGCGTCGTCCAAGAGTCGCCCCTTATTGTCGGTCGGCATTCGCCCGCCGGGAGGGCCCCCGTCCGTGGTTGTTTGCGGGCCGACTGGTCCGGGCACGAGAGCCTGGGCCGAGCAGGCCCCGTCGTCCCAAGCCCCGAACCGACCTGTTCCGCGCCCCACAACCCCACCACCATTGTCGTGCGTGCATCCCCATCGTTATACGCGCCCGGCACCGTCCCCGGCCCCGATGACGCCCGCCCTGACGCCCCTTGACGGCGTACTCGTGTGCGACCTTTCCCGCCTGCTCCCCGGGCCCGTCTGCACCTCCATTTTGCGGGACCTCGGGGCCCGCGTCGTGAAGGTGGAGGAGCCGGGCCTTGGGGACTACGCCCGCTGGATGCCTCCGGATGTGGACGGCCACGGCCATGTGTTCCTCACGGCGAACCGGGGGAAGGAATCGATCACCGCGAACCTGAAGACGCCCGGCGGCGTCGAAGTGGTCCGCGCCCTCGCCCGGAAGGCGGACGTATTCGTGGAGACGTTCCGCCCCGGCGTCGCGGACCGTCTCGGCGTCGGCTACGCGGACATCGCCCGCGAGAATCCGGGCATCGTGTACCTGAGCCTGAGCGGGTACGGCGCCACAGGGCCCATGCGGGATGCCCCCGGCCACGACCTGAATTACGAGGCGTTGGCCGGCATCCTGCACCTTCAGGGGCGCGGGGCGGACGCGTCGCCCGCGTTGAGCGCGGTCCCGGTGGCTGATTACGCGGGCGCCCACTACGGCGTCATCGGCGTCCTCGCGGCCCTCCTTGAGCGGGCGCAGACGGGGCGCGGCCGGCACCTGGACGTGGCGCTCGCGGATGCAGCGCGGGCCGTGAACGCAATCAACGTCACACGCGCACGCGTCGAACCGGACATGCCGCGCGGCGGCGCGGAGATCACGGGCGGGCTCCCGAGCTATGACGTGTACCGGACGAGTGATGGACGCTGGCTTGCGCTCGGCACGCTGGAGGACAAGTTCTGGGTGGCGTTCTGCCGCGCCGTGGACCGCGTGGACCTTGAGCCCCATCACCTGGACCGGGAGGTTCGCGAAGAGGTGGCCGGCATCCTCAACAAGCGATCCATGGCGGAGTGGATCCCGATTCTTGAGGCGGCGGGCGTTCCGGCGAGTCCCGTCCTGACGCCGAGCGAGGTGCCGATACACGCGCAAGCCATGGCCCGTCCCTCGACGCCCCTTGGCGAGGTTCCGGAGCGGCCGATCCCGGAGCTGGGCGCGGACACGGCCCGCATCCTGCGCGAGCTGGGGCATGATGATGCGTCCATCCAGAAGTTGCGGGATGCGGGCGCCATCGGGTAGATCGTGCGACAGGGCCGGGGAATGCCGCTTCGGGGGCTTGCGTCCGCGCCGTATCGGACGCGGGGGGCCTGCCTGCGCGTGCCTGCGCATTCCACCACTTGCGTTGCGTGCGCATTTCCGCACTTGTGCTTGCCAACGCGCGCCAACCCGCGCGCACCCGCGCCCAGCCCGCGCCAGCCCGCTCTTGCCTGCCTGCCCCTTGCCCCCCGCGGCGCATTCACGAATGCTTATATGCGGCCCGGTCGTCGAAATCGACGTGCGGTTCGTGTTGTTCGTGGTCGCTGCCGTGGGTCTCGGACTCACCGCCGCGGCGCTCGTGTTCATTGTCCCGAGCGCCTGCACGTGCACCCACGTCTCCGATACCCACTTCATGGAAGTGACCCTGGAGCCGACCCCGTACGCGGGCGGGTACCACTTCCTCTCGCAGGCCACGAACCGGGGCGAGGGCGCGTTCCTGCCTCCGAACGGCACGTGGAGCTCGACCCTCGTGGTCACGGATTCGGCGGGAACCGTCGTCCACCGGGAAACCGCGCGTGCGGACCGGGTCACCCGATTCTCCCCCGGCGAGGCCGTGGAAGTCATGGACACGTACTGGAATTTCGCGGAGCCGTACCCGGTGGGCCCGGGAACGTACCACGCCACCGTCACCCTCGACGCCGGGTTCATGCGCGCCACGTCGACGGACATCACGGTGTGAGGGTCACTGCGGTCGCGAGCGGCGCCAAGCCGGGCCGGCGTGACCCGCGTCCTGCGCCGCGGGCCATCCTCGACGACTGTATCACAAACGCTTTTCCGGGTCCCGCTTGCGGGGCGACGTAGGGATTCACTGTGAAAGCGATACTGCTCGCGGGTGGAGAAGGCAAGCGCCTCCGGCCCATCACGTTCACGAGGCCGAAACCGTTCGTACCCGTCGGGAACCGCCCGTGCATCGAGTATGTCCTCGACCGCCTCCGGGAAGCCGGCGTGAAGGACGCCGTCATCACCACCTGCTACAAGCCGGAGACCCTGCTCCAGCACCTGGGCGGTGGCGAGCGCCACGGCCTCAACATCGCGTACAGCATCGAGGATGAACCCCGCGGCACCGCGGGTGCCGTGAAGAAGCTTGAACGGTTCCTGACGGAGCCGTTCATCGTGGCCAGCGGCGACGTGTTCGCGGACGTGGACATTGCGCGGCTCGTCGCATTCCACAAGGCATCGGGCGGCCTCGTCACCATGGCACTCACACGGGTCGAGAACCCGAGCGAGTTCGGCGTCGTCGAAGTCGACGCTGCCGGCCGCGTCACCGGATTCCAGGAGAAGCCGGACGCGGGCACGGAACGCTCGAACCTCGTGAACGCCGGCATCTACGTGATCGATCCCGCCATCCTCCAGGTGATCCCGCCCCACGCCCCCTTCGACTTCTCCCGCGACCTGTTCCCGCTCCTCCTCGAGAAGTCGGAACCCATCCACGGGCAGGAGATCGAAGGGAACTGGGTGGACATCGGCCGACCCGCGGACCTCCTCCGCGCGAACAACCTCATCTGCGACCGGGACGGCCGCGCCCTCGTGGCCGAGGGAGCGGAAGTGGCGCCGAGCGCGTACCTTGACCACGCGTCCGTCGCGGCGGGTGTGCGCGTCGCCGCCCGCGTCCGCGTGCAGCGGTCCATCGTCCTTGAGAACGCGGAGATCCAGTCCGAGTGCGTGATCAAGGACTCCATCATCGGCGCCGGTGTGCAGGTGGGTGCGGGCGCCCGCATCGAGAACGCCGTCATCGGCGATGACGTCATCATCGAAGCGAAGGCCGAGGTCATGGGGGACACGATCGCTCCCGGCGACGTCGTCCAGCGCCTCAGCCGGACATAGGTCGGCCCCCATCCCTCCCGCCGCGCGGGAGGGGCTGCCGCCGGATCCCTTGTCCCGGCCCGTTCGGCTTGGACGATGGCGGCGCCCCCTCACCCCCCGCGGGCAAATTCCCCCTTTTTCCTCATCGCGTGGCTGCCGCCCCCATGCACTCCGCTCCCCGTGGAGGGCCCCATCGCGTCCGCAATCCGTCCGCCACGTTCCGGGGAATGCGCAGCTCACTGCGACGAGGACGCGTGAAGGGGAACCGCCCGGTTGGGCCCGACGTCGCACCGAAGCACGCCGGACGGCGCGGGCAACACGCATCCACAGGAGAGTCGGCGTGCGCCCGAAAACTCGCAGGGCCTTCGGCGGCGCCTCGGCCGATCATTCCTTGACGACCGGATCGCGCGGAGCCGCGCGGCGGCGCGTCACGGTCGAACTCACGATGATGGCAAGGACGACGAGGGTGACGAGGCCGGCTGCGAAAAGGTAGACCGCGCTCACCCACGTGAACTGGGGCGGCTCGTCAAGGGCACCCCAGGTTCCGGGGTCGTCACCGGTGACGTGGGTGCCGGGAAGGACGGTCGGGCCAAGAAGGATGGCGGCCACCATGATCCACGAAACGTGTCCTCGCCACATGCGCAATCCTCGAATGCCGGCCGCCTGCGACGTGCCATTTGGTACACGCGTCAACCGGGGCCGGACAGCCGGCGTGACCCTCACCAAAGGGTTAAAAGAGGCGGGGCGTTATTGCGGCCTGTTCGTCGGGTATCCTGCTGGGGTGGCCGAGTGGTTAGGCGACAGACTGCAGATCTGTAGATCGGGAGTTCGAATCTCCCCCCCAGCTCTTTTCGCGCGCCGTCAACGTCCACCGATTCCGGTGGAACAGGCATGGCGTCCATCGAGTCCCCCAATGGAATCGGGGATTCGATCGGGGCCGTCCCGATGACTGGCCTGCCCACGCCGACCGCCTGGCCATGCCCCGCGGAAGGGGTCGCCGCGGCGCGCCCAATCCATCCACGCACGGCGTCGCCGCGCGCCCGCCGCGCCCCATGCGCCCCCGCCGGGTTCGCGCACGCGCTTTTATGCCCCCGCATGCTTCTGCCCTCCCGGAGGCTGCCCCAATGAAAATCCCCGCCCGCGCATTCCCCCTCATCTGCGCGACCCTGTTCATCGCATCCATCTTCACCCCGACCATGCAGGCCGTGGGCCCGGACCAGAACGAT
Organism: Thermoplasmatota archaeon; assembly: GCA_041599855.1. Classification (GTDB taxonomy): domain Archaea; phylum Thermoplasmatota; class SW-10-69-26; order JACQPN01; family JAJPHT01; genus JBFILE01. The sequence goes on along the minus strand of JBFILE010000090.1, from coordinate 7,594 downwards.
GCGGGAAGCGGCGGCGACGCCGGCGACGACTTCGCCTCCGCGACGCCTGTGCCCCGGAGCGGTAGGTTCCACGGGGAATTGAGCCGATTCGGCGGGGACCCCGTTGACTTCTACAAGTTCCCCGTCAGCCTCGGCGAGAGTGTGTCCATCGACGTGGAGGCCAACCTGTTCACCGGCAGCATCCAGGTGAGTGATGCGGACCGACGGATCGGCCTGCGCCTCTGGGACCCGAACGGCGTCCTCGTCGATACCCCGAACACGAACGTGGGCGATTCCCGCGTCTCCATCGTGAAGGCCGTCGTCCCCGGCGACTACCGCCTCGAATTCGACACCATGCGCCTCCGCATCGGCGAGTACAGCTTCTGCTTCGTGGAATCCACGACCTCGTGCCAGGACTTCACGTACCAGCCCATCGGCCTCGGCACGCCGTTGCCTTACCCGCACGCGAACGTGCTGCTCCTGCCGCCCACGAACGGGAACCCCCTCGGGTCCGAGACGTCCCTCGATTACCTCGATGCGACCCTCCGCGGCATCCGCAAATGGGGCCCCGTCTTCGAGGCGTTCGCGGCGGACTACCCCCAGTTCTCGTTCCTCAAGGACCTCACCGTGCACGTGGAAGTCTTCGACGGGGAGACCCCGCAGCGTGCCGGGTACGACGTCATCATCATGTGGCTCCCGTACACGGGCCCCCAGTTCCGCGGCCTTGCCGTGACCACGTTCGGTGCCGGGAACGGGTACAACCAGATGTGCGGCAACGGACCCACCGCGGACTGCGCCACGTACCGGTCCACCATCGAGCCCCTCATCCACGACTCCACGCGCCTCATCTTCATGAGCCTGTTCGGGAACGCGCCGCGCGCCGGGCAGACCCTCCCCGACTGGCCGGAACGGAACGACGTGGAGAACGTGGCCATGCACGAGTTCGCCCACACGTGGGGCCTCGGCCACTCGGCGACCTTCACCCACGCCCACGGCCCCGACCTCATGAACAGCCCGTACACGGATGTCTTCGGCGACGGCGACCCTGCCGGCGACGGCGGCGAGCGCACGAAACTGTACTGCATCTCCAGCCTCGACGTGTACGGCATGGCGCGCCTCTACGACTGGCTCCCGAGCGGGGACTACCGCCGCCCCAACAGCGGGTGGGCGTGGCTCCCGTGGTACATGCCGTACAAGCTCTACTGCTGAATGCTGTTCCGCGGCCGCAACACGCAGCGGGGCCACGCCGCGCGCCGGCCGCGCGCCGCCCTGGGCCGGGGCAGGCCCGCGCAAACCTATTTCGGTGGCCAACCCGTGGTTCCCGAAGAGCCTCTCCCAGCGGGGGGGCGGAGGCGAGGCAGATGCGGGGCTCCACAGGCAGCATGATGGTCGTTGCGGTCGCGTTCGCGGTCGCGTGGTTCACGATCGGTTCGGCAGAGGCGGGAACCACGATCGGAACCGCCACGTACTCCGAGCCCACGACGTGGACGCTCGCGGATGCGCCGTACACGGTGACGGGTGATGTGACCGTGGTGAGCGGCGGAAGCCTCCTCATCGAACCCGGCGTGAACGTCTCGTTCGATCCCGGGGCGCACCTGCAGGTCGGGTACGAGTCGTCGTGCACCTGCCGCACGGGGTCGCTGATCGCGGAGGGAACCGAAGGCGCCCCCATCCGGTTCAGCGCCACCGATCCCGCGACCGGCTGGGACGGCCTGCACATCCTCGGGTACTCCGGCTCGGGCGGCTCCGCGACCCTCCGCAATGTCTCCCTGGAGGATTCCGCGTGGGACATGATGCGCGTCCGCCGCACCCACACCGTCACGCTGGACCGGGTAATGATGAGCGGCGTTCGCGGCGACGGCCTCGACCTCTACCAATCGAGCCCTACCATCGTCGACAGCACCATCCGATCCCTTCAGGGCTACGCCTTGCGCCTTGAATCATCCTCCCCGTCCGTCACCGGGAGCATCGTCGATTCCGCGGCACCCGGGGTCCACGTGACCGGCGCCGACAGCCAGCCGACCTTGACGGGGAACACCTTCCGCAACCAGACGGGCGTCGTGGCCCGCGTCGGTCTTGCAAGCCCCGTCGAAGGCAACACGTACCCGCCATCGGCGCCCGTGATCGAACTCATTGCCGGCAACCTCGCATACACCGGGAACGTCCGCATCCGGGACGAAGGCGTCACGTACCATCTCAGCCAGGTTGCGTACGTGTACGACGGCGGCAGCCTCACCATCGACCCCGGCGTCACGGTCCTCGGCGCTTCGGATGCCCGCATCGACATCGGCCTCGAATCACCGAGCAGCCTCCGGACCGGGACGTTGACCATCGAGGCCACGGACGCCGAACCCGTGCGACTTGGCGCCATCGACCCCGCCACCGGCTGGCACGGCGTCCGCATCCTCGGGTACTACGGCTCGGGCGGCACCGCGACCCTGCGCAATGTCACCGTGGAGGACGCCCTCTCCATCGGCATCCATGTGCGGCGCACAAGCACCATCACCCTCGACCATGTGACCATCGCGGATGCCGTGAGCCACGGCCTCCACGTGTACGATGCGTCGTTCCCGGTCACGGACTGCGTGATCGAGCGACCCGGGTCAACGAGCGCCTACCTCGTGAGCGCTTCGCCGTCCTTCACGCGCTGCACGTTCGACGGAGGGGGAAGCGGAGTCTACGTGACGGACGCGAACAGCGAGCCGCCCATCCGCGACTCCGTGTTCCGGAACCAGACCATCCGCCTTGCGCGCCTCGGGGTCGCAACCATCCTCGACGGGAACACGTACGACGCGGCCACCGACGTGGTCGAGCTCGTCGGCGGAAACCGCGACTACACCGGGGATCTCACGATCCGGAACGAGGGCGTCCATTACCGCGTGTCCGAATGGTTCCGCATCTACAACGGCGGGAGCCTCACCATCGAACCGGGCGTCACCATGCTCATGGACGCCGCCGCATGGATCGAGATCGGCCTCGAAACCACAAGCGCCTACCGGTACGGCACGTTGCATGCCGTTGGCACTGAAGCGGAACCCATCGTCCTTGGCGCATCGAACAGCACGGCCGGCTGGGCGAGCCTACGCATCAAGGGCTACTGGGGTGCAGGCGGGACCGCCACCCTGCGCAACGTCACCCTCAGCGATGCCAGCGGGTTCGGCCTCGACATCCGCCGCACGAACGCCATCACCCTGGACAACACCACGATCCTCAACACGGGGAGCCACGGCATCTACCTCTACGATTCCTCGTTCACCCTACGCGATTGCGCCATCCGGAATCCGCGGTACGCCTCCCTGTACCTGGCGGAATCCTCCCCCACCGTGCGGCGCTGCATCCTTGAAGGTGGCACGGTGGGCGTCACGGTGACCAACGCGAACAGCCAACCCACCATCCTCGACACCCACTTCCGGAACCAGACGCAGCTCATTGCGCGCGTGGGGTTGGCGAGCCTCCTTGAACGCAACACGTATGCCGCGTTCTCGGATGTCGTGGAACTCCTCGGCGGAAACCGGGACTACACGGGGGACCTCGCCATCCGGAACCAGGGAGTCACGTACCATGTGAGCGAATGGTTCCGCATCTACAACGGCGGGAGCCTCACCATCGACCCCGGCGTCACCATGCTCATGGACGCGGGTACGTGGATCGAGATCGGCCTCGAAACCACAAGCGCCTACCGGTACGGCACCCTGACCGCCGTCGGCACGGAAGCGGAACCCATCGTCCTCGGCGCAACCAACAGCACGGCCGGTTGGAGCAGCCTCCGCGTCAAGGGCTACTGGGGCGCAGGCGGCACCGCGACCCTCCGGAACGTCACGGTCAACGACGCCATCGGGTTCGGCCTCGACATCCGGCGCACGGACAGCATCACCCTCGACAACGTCACCCTCACCAACACGGGGAGCCACGGCATATACCTCTACGATTCCTCATTCACCCTCACGAACTGCGTCATCGAGAATCCGCGGTACTCGCCCATCTACCTCGCGGAATCCTCACCCACGGTCCGGGGATGCACACTGGAAGGCGGCACCGTGGGCGTCACGGTGACGAACGCAAACAGCCGACCCACCATCGTGGATTCCCACTTCCGCAACCTCACCGGCATCCTCGCGCGGCTCGGCATCGCGGGCACGTTCACCCGGAACACGTACGACACGGCATCCGATGTCGTGGAACTCATCGCGGGCGACCGTTCCTACTCGTGGCCGCTGACGATCCGGAACGAAAGCGTGAGCTACCACCTGGAAGGCTGGTTGGAACTGAGGGACGGCGGGAGCCTCACCGTGGAACCGGGCATCACCCTCCTTGCGAAGTCCGGCGCCCGCATCGATGTGGGCGTGGAGGCCTACTGCGCCTGCCGGTACGGGACCCTCATCATGGAAGGAACGGAGGCCGCACCCATCCGCATCGAATCCTTCGACCCCGCGGACCCGTGGTACGGCATCCGCGTGCGCGGCTACTCGGGAACGGGCGGCACCGCGACCCTGCGCAACGTTACCCTCGTGGACACGTCCGGAACCATGCTGCAGGTGCGCCGGACGGACCACGCGACCCTTGACCGTGTTGAACTCGAAGGGTCCGGCGGGAACGGCATCCACGTGTACCACTCGTCCCTCGCGATCACGGATTGCGTCATCCGGGACCCCGCCTCCCACGGCGTGTACCTCGACTACTCGGGACCCGCCATCACCCGGTGCATCCTCGAGGGCGGGGCGAGCGGTGTGCATTCGTCCACGGCGGACAGCCGCCCCACCATCACCGACACGGCGTTCCGGAACCAGACGCTGCGCCTTGCCCGCCTCGGCATCGCATCCGTCCTCCACCGCAACACGTACGATGCGCCCACGGACGTGGTGGAACTCATGGCCGGGGATCGCTCGTACAGCTGGACCATCGCGGTCCGCAACGAGAGCGTCACGTATCATCTGGAAGGCTGGCTGGAACTGAGGGACGGCGGAAGCCTCACCATCGACCCCGGGGTCACCATCCTCACGGCGCCCGCGACGCGCATCGACGTGGGTGTCGAATCCTACTGCTCCTGCCGGTACGGGACCCTGACGGCGGAGGGAACGGAAGCGGAACCCATCGAGATCCGACCCCTGAACGCGACGACGGGTTGGTACGGGATCCGGGTGCGCGGCTACTCGGGGACCGGCGGCACCGCGACCCTGCGCAACGTGACCCTCGCGGACACGTCGGACACCATGCTCCAGGTGCGGCGCACCAACACCGTGACCCTCGACCGCGTGAGCCTCGAAGGCGCAGGCGGGAACGGCATCCATGTCTACCACGGGTGGCTGGATGCGACGGATTGCCTCATCCGGGACCCCGCCGCGAATGCCTTGTACCTCGACTACTCCGGGCCCCGTCTCACGGGATGCACGTTCGAGGGTGGAAGCCGTGCCGTGTTCGCGTCCACGACGGACAGTCGGCCCACCATCCGGGACAGCGTGTTCCGCAACCAAACCGACGTCCTTGCCCGCGTCGGCATCGCGAGCGTCCTCGAACGGAACACGTACGATGCGGCCACGGACGTGGTGGAACTCATCGCCGGGAACCGCGACTACTCGTGGGATTTCACCATTGGGAACGAGAGCGTCGTGTACCACCTGTTCGACGGGTTCGGATTGCGGGACGACGCGATCGTCACCGTCGAACCCGGCGTCACCATCCTTGGAGCGCCCGGTTCCTTCATCTCGACCGGTGTCCAAAGCTACTGTTCCTGCCGGTACGGCACGTTGCTTGCGGAAGGCACGGTCGCGGAGCCCATCACGCTCGCGGCCGTGGACCCGGTTGCGCCGTGGAGCGGCCTCGTTGCACGAGGCTACGCGAACAGCGGGGGCAACCTCGTCCTCCGGAACGTCACCCTTTCCGGGACCGCGGACCAGGCCATCCTCACCTACGACACGGCGGGCGTCATCCTGGATCGCGTCGCGGTGACGGAGCCGGGGGCCCGCGGCATCCTCGCCCAACATGCCGCCGTCCGCGTCGAGGATTCGACGGTGGAGGGAGCGACGACGGCAGCCATCGGCCTCGTCGGCGCCCACGGCTCCGCCATCCTGGACAGCACGTTCACCGGCAACGCCGCGGGACTCACGTTCGCGGACACGGACACCTCCGTCGTCCGCGGGAACACGTTCCTCCTCAATGATGTGGGGGTCACCCTCGATGCGGCATCCACCGGAAACACGGTGTACGACAACGCATTCCGGAACGTGGAGAACGCCCGCGACGATTCCACCGGGAACACGTGGCACGTGGCCCCTGTCGGGGGAACGAACGTGTGCCTCGGCCCCACCATCGCCGGCAACTGCTGGAGCGATTACGTGGGCACGGACCTTGATGCGGACGGCATCGGGGACACGGACATTCCCCATGGGCTCGGCGGGACCGCGGGCGCCTCGGATGGCGCGCCGCTCCTGCTGAACCTGCGGGCGGACTTCGTGTTCGACACGGTGGATGCGACGCTGGGACTCATCCGCTTCAACGACACGTCCGAGACGCCCCTCTTCGACATCGTGAACCGGACATGGAGTTTCGGGGATGGCACGGGGGCCGCGTACGGCGCGAGCCCGCTCCATGATTTCGACGTGGAAGGCGTGTTCCCGGTGGTGCTCACGGTCCGCGACAGTGCAGGGAACACCGCGAATGTCACGTTGTCCGTGCTCCTCGACACCCTGCCGCCGGAGACCCACGGCGTCATCGAGGGAATCCCCGGGAACGCGGGATGGTGGCGATCCGCGGTGAACGTGTCCCTTGCGGCGGATGATGACGCGAGCAACGTGGACCGCATCCTGTACCGGATCCGCGGGCAAGGCGACTTCATCACGTACAACGGATCGTTCCCGGTTTCCGCGGAAGGCACGACGTACGTGGACTATTACGCGGTGGATGTTGCGGGGAACACGGAGCCCGAGCGGCAGTTGAACGTGTCCATCGACCGCGGGGACCCGTTGACCGCGGTGGACCTCGGCGGGGACCGGCACGCGAGCGGCTGGTTCGTTTCCCCGGTTGCGGTCGTGCTATCGGCAGCGGATGCGACGAGCGGCGTGGAGCGCATCTTCATCCGCGTGGATGGCGGCAATCCGGACGTGTACACGGGCCCTGTTGAAGTGACGGGCACCGGCGACCATCTGGTGGAGGCGTTCGCGCAGGACATGGCGGGGAACCTGGAGCCGGTGACCGCCACGCCCATCCGGATCGATCTTGCAACCCCGGTTTCCTCGGTGCGCATCACGGCCGGAACGCCCGGTTCGAACGGGTGGTTCACGTCGGGCGTGACCTTCGCCGTCGATGGCGTGGACGAGGGCGCGGGTGTCGCACTCCTGGAATCGGGGGTGGACGGGGCCGCCCTTCAACCGTTCACGGAGCCGGTGACGGTGGATGCGGACGGCGTGCACACGATTGCGCATCGCGCGACGGACCTTGTGGATCATGTGGAATCCGTGCAGGAGACCGTGGTGAAGGTGGATGCGACGGCGCCCCTTGTTGACGCGCAGATCGCGGGAAGCCTGCATCCGAGCGGGTGGTATGATGCAGCGCCCACGGTGACCGTGACGGCTTCGGATGCGACGAGCGGGATTCCGGCTTCCGGCATCCAGTACCGTCT
>JBFILE010000089.1:0-12140 GCA_041599855.1 Thermoplasmatota archaeon | reverse complement strand
GATCCGCTTCCCGGATCCTGCGGCGCCGACAGGCGCGCCGGGGGTGGGCTGGTGGGGGGGGGCCAATTTTCACACCCACCCCTTGCGGCCCGCGCAATTCCCGCTAAGTTGGCACCTCCTCCCGGCTTCGCCCGGACACCGCTCATTCGCGGTCGAGCCACTCCTCGCCCTTCGGAGGGACGAGGGTGCGAACGGTGGGGCTGTGGTCCACGGTTTCCGGGTCACGCCACGTGCCCAGGGTGACATCGAGCGCGGGTGAGGTGACGCCGAACCAGAAATGCTCGTTCTTGTAGTGATGAAGGAGATGGAGTTTCTTCATCCAGCGACCCCACGGCGTCCACGGGCGCGCGCCGGCCCGGTGCGCCGCAAAATGCACCCACTCGTAGTAGACGAGCCCGAGGAAGTTGCCGGCGCTGAATGCTGCCGCGAGACCCAGGTTCCGTGAGACGGCGAAGGCCACAACGAAGTAGACGACGCCAAGGGTCACGCTGAACCTGGGGTCGTTGAACAGGTAGCGGAGGCTTTCGGGTTCCCCGTGGTGTGCGACGTGGTTCGCACTGAGGTATCGGCCGGCAGGCCGACCCGCCAGGTGATGGTACACGGAACGATGCACCACGTACTCGCTCACGAAGAAGACGGCCGCGCCCAGGGCGACCCAGATCCATGATCCCGGGATCGGGAACGCGATGGCCAAGCCGCTCGCCGCGATGAACCCCACCCACTTTGAGATCATGCGGGGATGGATGAGATACGGCAGCACACCGGGAACAGCCATGGTCCAATCTTGGACCCCACCATGCAAAACCGTTTCCGGCGGGTTTTCACGGCAGGCAGGGAGGAACAGCGGCGGCAGGAGCGTCCAGGCACCGTGCAGCTACGCAGCGGGGCAGATCGCAGGAGGGCCCGTCCCGCAGGGGCCATGTCGCCACGCAGCCCCGGTGGCGAGCGGAGGTGCCTCGCTGGAGCCGGCCATTCGCGGCACCGTGGGATGCCCCGCAGCGGGGCGGTACCCGACCCGGGAAGGTGCCCCAAGGGGCCCCGGGTTCCACGCGGCACTTCGCCGTTTGACTCCAAAACCTTACCCACCCCATGAGACACGGCGTGCCGGAGGACCCGCCAGTGGACACCACGCCCGACACCCGCCCCGAGACGATCGAAGACGTCGAGGATCGCTCCCGCGACCTCGTCTCCCTCATGAATCGCGCCATCACCCTCGTGACAGAGAGCCTGGGGGCGAAGGAACAACTCCTCCGCATCGAGGAGCATGTGCCGACCAAGGAACGCATCCGCGAGATGATGGACGAGGACGAGCATGCGATCACGGTTCTTGAGCGCGCCATCCGGGAGCAGAACGGCCACGTATCCGAGATCCGCAAGGCCTCGGGCCGCATGCTCGGCAAGGCCCGGTCCGTGATGGGGGACATCCCCCACCGGGCAAGGGTCGCATTCGCCAAGCGCGACCTGAACGCGGTCATGGAAGCCCAGCCGCTGGCCCGCGTGAACGCCTACGCGGAGGCGCACATCCTCGCCGCCGCCGCCCACGCGCAATGGTCCATCCTCCGGGCGACGGCGGATGCGACGGGCGCGAGGGCGCTGGACGATGCCGTCAGCTCGTGCGAGGATGCAAGCGACGCCCATGTGAAGTTCTTCGAGCGCCGCATCAAGGAAGTGGCCAAGGCAACGTGGTCGGAACAACCGCGCCACACGTTGCCCTGACGAGCGGGGCCTTCACCCGGAGAGGCGGTCGAAGACCTCGTGGTGCGCGGCACCCCACGGCCCGGGGGCCTTTCCGGCGGGCACGAAGGTCAATTCCTCGGTGTCGGAGGTGACCTTCAGGTCGGCAGGGGCATCCGCCTCGTACACGAAGAGCAGGTACCACTTGTCGTCCTCTCCGCCCGTCGGCGGGTACGAGAATACGGTGGCGAGGCGCGTGTCGAGCGGCGAGTCGAACCACAGCTTCGCGACGCGCTTGGCTGCATCGGCCGGGTCCTCGTTGAGGAACATGTTCTCGATGGGAAGCCTCCAGCCATCGGGGAAATCCGCTAGCTTCACAGCGGCGATCTTCCGCTCCGCATCCCGCACGATGACGGCACACTGGAGGGTGAGTCGGACGCCGGCAGGGTGGATGAATTTCGAGAGCGGCGGGCCGGACGAGGGCATCACGTGCATGGGGCGCCCACCGCCGCCACACGGGATAAACCATGCGCCGGGGAAGGTGACGGATCGTCACATGCAGGATTCGACGTCGTCATCCCCGAGGGGCCCGAGTCCATGCTGCTTCAGCCACACACGGACATCCTCGAGAATGTGTGCGTGATCGAACGCGAGAGGCGGGAGGTCGTCAAGGGGCCACCATTTCGCCTCGGCAGCATCGTCTCCTGCGATGCCGACCGTCAACCCGGATACCGCCATCACGTACGCAACACTCACCGTGCTGCCCCGCGGATCGCGCCCCGGTTCCGAGTAATCACCGAGGAGGTGGACGATACGGCCGAGGAGCGAGGTCTCCTCCAGAAGTTCACGCTTGACAGCGTCCTCGACGCGTTCGCCCGGGTCCACGAAGCCACCGGGAAGGGCCCAAGCGCCGGCGAAAGGGTCGTCGCCCCGCCGGATGAGCATGACTTCCGCAGCGCCCGGCACCGCAAGGGACCCTTTCATCAGGACGGCGTCCACGGTCAACGCCGGCCGTGGCGAGTCATTGTTCATGGAAGCCGCACTGCCGCGCGGGTCATGAATGATCCGGCGTGCACGCACGCGGAATTGAAAAGAAAAAGACGTGGGGGCAATTGCCCCCGATGACCCTGTTCACGTTCACGGAAGCGTCGGGATCAGGAAGAGCTTCGTGTTTCGGTGGTTGACGCGGATCGTGCCGAAGTCCGTCTCGAATTCGCAGCCGTCGCACTCGACGTACACGTCGCGGTTGTCCTTGCACTCGTACCAGGTGCCGGACGAGTCGCGGCGCTGGTCGGCGTACGTGTACAGACCGACTTCGACGCGGTGGTTCAGAACGGTCTCGGAGACCAGTACTTCGTCGTTGACTCCGGAGCCGGCGACGTTCTTGCAGTTGTAGTAGTCATGGTCCGCCTGCACAGGCAGGGCGACACCAAGGAGGCCCCCAACGAGGGCCACGGTAGCGAGCAGTCGAATGATTCCCTTCATATCTAAGCCTCCGCTTGCGAATTCCTCCGCTTGCGAACGTCCATCGATCTCCGGAGCATCCCTTAAACTCTGTCATGAAACCGTGAGGGTCGACAACAGCCGATTCCCGACCACAGACGGGTCGAATACGGTGTCCGGACGATTGATTGGCGAATCACGGATCAGACGCGATTGCGAGATCCATGAAAATGACCCGGGATCGCTCGAAGCGGTTATGCGCCGGACACGCGCTCGGGGACCTGTGTCCCGCATCAGTACGGGTACCGGCGACGATGGCACCACAGGCCTTGTCGGCGGGAAACGGGTGAAGAAGTCGAGCATCCGCGTGGAAGCGTACGGTGCCGTGGACGAGGTGAACGACTGTGTGGGCCTTGCGGCGTCACTCACCGAGGACTCCGTCCTGCGCGAAGTCCTCGCCACCATCCAGGAGGAGTTGTTCACGCTGGGTGCGGACCTCGCGGCCCCTGGGGACGTCCCCGAATCCGCGACCGTGCGGATCACCACGGCGCACGTCTCCCGCATTGCCGCGGAAACCGATCGTTTGGAAGCCGCGCTCCCGTCGTTGACGCGGTTCATCCTGCCCGGCGGGTCGCCATCGGGAGCGGCGCTCCATCTCGCCCGCAGTGTTTCCCGGCGGGCGGAGCGCGCGGTCTGGCGCCTCCATGAAACCGACCCCGTGAATCCGCACACGTTCGTGTACCTGAACCGATTGTCCGATTACCTTTTCCTCCTCGCGCGCGAGACGAATCGGGCGCAGGATTCCCGGGAGACCGAATGGAAAGGGCGGTCCGGTGCGGCTGCAACCCCGGAATGAGTGGCCACCGGCATCCCGCACCACGGGCATGCGGGCGCGGCCGACCAACGTCCGCGCGGCACGGATCCGCACGGGCATGATCAGGTCCGGGAACTCACGACCCCACTCCAATCGCCCACCCGCGCGCCCGGTATGCCGGCATGAGTGCTGAAGGCGAGTCCATCAACCGCCTCCACCTGTGGACCGCGTGAAGCTCACCACTGGCACGATGAGTGGGAAAAAATGCGCACCCGCGGAGGTGCAAAAAGTAGAACGGACCGTGACGGTCCGGGAGTTTCACTTCTTGGCCTTGGCGCGTGACTTGCGCGCCGCCTTCTTCTTGCCACCCGCTTTCTTCGGGGCAGACTTCCCTGCGGCCTTCTTCGGAGCAGCCTTCTTCGCGGCCTTCTTCTTCGGCGCAGCCTTCTTCGCTGCCGACTTCTTGGCCGTCTTGCGCGCCGCCTTCTTCTTCGGCGCAGCCTTCTTCGCGGCCTTGCGCGCCGCCTTCTTCTTCGGCGCAGCCTTCTTCGCTGCCGACTTCTTGGCCGTCCTGCGCGCCGCCTTCTTCTTCGGCGCAGCCTTCTTGGCTGTGGATTTCTTAGCGGTCTTGCGCGTGGATTTCTTGGCCGCCTTCTTCGCGGTCGACTTCTTCGCGGCCTTGCGCGTGGCCTTCTTCGGAGCCGCCTTCTTCGCGGCCTTCCGGGCTGTCGATTTCTTCGCCGACTTGCGCGCCGTCTTCTTCGCAGTGGCCTTCTTCGCTGCCTTCTTCGGAGCCGCCTTCTTCGTCGACTTCTTCGCGGTCGACTTCTTCGCGGCCTTGCGGGTGGACTTCTTCGCAGTCGACTTCTTTGCAGCCGATTTCTTGGCAGGTGCCTTCTTGGCGGCGGTCTTCTTCGCAGCCTTCTTCGGGGCAGCCTTCTTCGCCGTTTTCTTCACGGCTTTCTTGGCGGCCTTGCGTCGTGGTCCTGCTTTGGCGGCTGCCTTCGGGCGTGCGGCCGTTGTTGCGGGTGCCGGGACGGAGGCGGGCGTTGAAGTCGTTGACTCCGCGGCACCGGCCTTTTGGGCTACGGGGTCCTGTTCCGAGCTCTTCTTGGTACGCTTTCTGGTGCTCGCGGCCATGATTGAAACCATCCTTCACCCGCGCGATGGCAGGTTGCAGGGTTGCAGTTTATTACCTTCTTGAGGTACTTAAATACTGTCGATTCAACGCGCTCGGTGTGCGCAGTGCGGAAACGTTGCACCATTTGCGGTGCGCCGGTTGGAACGATCGGATCCTGGCAAGTGGACATGACCCACGAATCCAACGCGGGTACGGGAATGATGGGCACGAACGCAGGCCCGTCAACAAACAGGGATCTGCGGCATGATCGGATTCACGACACGGGTTTGGGCGGAGTTGATGATGAAAAAATTTGGTAAAAAGGTGTGGGGATCGGCGGCACCGGATCGCCCCGGAACGGAGTTCCGGAATGGCAGGGGATGCCCCGCCGGCGCCCCCAGATCAATACAGCTGCAGGTGCCCGGTGACCCGATCCAGATCCGCTTCGTCCGCAGGGCCCACACCAAGCACCGTGATGGTGCCGGGGGGAAGTTCGGTGTGCCCGGCGTCCTGGATGAGGGCAGTGGTCAGGCCCGCCCGCTCAGCCGCCTGCTTCAATGAAAAGAGCTCGTCGAGTTTCCCGCCCCGAAGGACCACCTTCTTCTGCCCTTCGTCGAACCATTCCTGGAACGAGTCGCGATCGTAGCGCTGTGCCTTGAGGGCACAGGTGACCGCTGCATGGGAGACCTGCGCCGCGAGTTTCCCCGCGGAGAGCTTCAGGTCCTTTCGCGCGATGATGACGAGTTTCAGTCCGGACAACGCCAAGCACTCCTCATTCCATCATTCAGGCACGGTTCGCGGCGGCACTCGTGGGCATGCCGGATTCATCGTACACGATGGCATCCTTGTGCCCGGCTCGCCACGCTTCCCCGTCGCGCTCCGCGAGGGCCCAGTCGACGTTGGGCGCGACAAGGTCGTCGCCGCGGACTTCGACAGCGTTCACGGATACGCTGAGGAACTTGTCGTTCTTCTTCAGGATCACGCGGTCGCCGTGGATGCCGAGGGTTTCGCCGGCGGTCTCGCCCTTGCCGTTCGTCACGAACCGGCAGAGGAAGGATTCCGATTGTGCTTCCGGGTCCGCGAGGGCCGCAGCAAGGGTGCCGGGTTTCGCGGGTTCGGCGGGCGTTGCCGAAGCCGCGGTCTCCGCTGCCGAAGCCGATCTGCGACGGCGTGCGGAATCACGGAAGATGGTCACGAGAAATGCCACGAAGATGAGTGCGAACACGACGAGCAGGCCAAGATAGACCCAGCTCGTCGGTCCGTTGAAGGGAAGTTCCACTGTGCATCACCGGATCGATCTACGGGGTCCCCTTACATCAAGGATTCCTTCCGGGTCCGCATTCCCGACGTGGCGCGGCGACCTCACAAAGCGGGGGAATCGGCCACCCATCGATCCTTTGCAGCCCTCGCGGACCGCCAAGGGTGGACAACCAGCACGTTCGGCACCTATGCCCGGACGGTGCTCGGAACGCCATTCCCCCCGGGGTGCATGGCGGAGAACAGCGCCCGACCCCATGCCCGGCCACTCGACGGGAGCCCCGGTCAACGGTGCCCCTACGCCCGAACGACGAACGCGCGTGGCCACCCGGCATGCCGGGGCGTCCGCGACGCGGCGTCGGCGGACGCCAGCCTTCTTAAACGACGCCGGCATTCGCGGCGTCCATGGCGCAAGCGTACGACGTGCTTGTCGTGGGCGGAGGGCCCGTGGGCGGCGGCACGGCGAAGGCGCTCGCCGAGGGTGGCGCACGCGTCGGCCTCGTCGAGGAACATCAGGAGCCTGGCAAGCCCGTGCAGTGCGCGGGCCTGTTCACGCCCCGCATCTTCGACCTCGTCGATTTCTCCGTGGACGACGTCTATCTGAATGCGATCCGCGGCGCCCATGTCTGGAGCCCGGGCGGGAAGATGGTGGAACTCGACGGCGGGAAGACCATGGCCGTCGCCATCGACCGCGCCGGCTTCGATCGCCGATGCGTGGAGGGTGCAGCGCGTGCCGGTGCCGACGTGCGTCTTGGAACGCGGGCAACCGGGATGCGGGTCACGTCCGAAGGCGTTGCCGTGGATCTCAAGACCCGCGAGGGCACGGAAACCGTCCACGCAAAGGTCGTCGTGGGGGCAGACGGGGTACAGGGCCGCGTGGCGAAATGGGCGAAGCTCCCGCGCGCGAAGGAGCTGATCCCGTGCTACGGGTCGCAGATGGCGGGCATCCGTACGGATACGCCGACCCATGTCGAAATGTTCCTCGGGCAGGAGCAGGCGCCCGGATTCTTCAGTTGGATCATCCCGACCGACGAGCAGGGAACCACGGGGAAGGTCGAGGTCGGCATTGGCCCGCGGTCCCCGCTTCCCGCGCAGCACTATTGGGAGCGCATGTTCAAGGACCCGATATCCGCCCGCTTCCTGCCGGACACGAAGCCCGATTACGACATCTGCGCTTGTATTCCTCTCGGGCCCATCAAGAAGACGAGTACGGAGCGGGTGGCCATCGTGGGCGATGCGGCGGCGCAGGCGAAGCCGACGTCCGGCGGCGGCGTGTACACGGGGCTCAAGTGCGCCGGCCATCTTGCGGATGTGCTCCTCGAAGCCATCGAGGCCGACGACTTCTCGGCGAAGCGGCTGGGAGAGTACGACAAGCGGTGGATGGGGGAACTCGGCTTCGAACTCAAGGTGGGGAACCGTCTTCGCAAGGCCATCATGTTCCTGTCGGACGAGCACTTCGAGGAACTCTTCCGGATCCTCAAGGAAAAGGAGGTCATCGACATCGTCAACGCCACGGGCGACATCGATTATCCGAGCCGCGTTGCGCGGAAGCTCCTCGTGAAGGCCCCGCATTTCTTCCGGTTCAGCGGACCTGTCGTGAAGAGCCTTTTCGCAAATTGAACAAAAGGATCCGGTCCGGCCTCCCGATGGGGGGCCTGGACCGGCGTTCCGCGATCACGAATACTTCGCGATCGTGGCGAACACGTCGTTGCTGATCTCCTGCTCCATTGCGCTCTTGGGGAGGAGTCGTTCATCCCACGTACTCCGCGACCCGGAGGACAGGTATGGGGACGACTGCCCGATGGGCTCCACCGGCTCCGGGGCTGCATCCCGGTCACGCTGGCGCCCCGCGCCGAGGGCGACCGCGAGGAGGGCATCCCCCAGGTCGATGCCCACGGTTCGTGACACACTCGTGCCACCACCCGATGAGGATCGGGCCGTCGATTCGGCCATCACTGCCGGCAAGAGGAGGAGGGCAAGAAATGACCCTGCGACCACGAGGGCCGCAAGGCGTCCGGCACTCGCCACGTGATCACCCGAACAGGAGCGCCGAGAACACGTCATCCCGGTCGAAGTCCACGTCTCGGCTGAGGACGCGTTCGTTCGTGAACGACGAGTCGAAGCTCGCGATGTCCCAGAAGTCCGCGTTCCGGTCGAGGGCCACGGCAAGGAGCGCATCATCCGGGTCCGCCCGCACGTCGCGGTCGAAATCCGTGGTGAAGCTGCCCCGGGTCCGCGTGTCCGCGAGGAGCGTCAGGTCCCGATCACTGAACCCGAATCCCCTGCTGCCGCCGAGGGCGAGGGCAAGGAACGCATCGTCGTCATCGATGTCGAAGTCGCGGTCGAATGCGAAGTCGATGTCGCGACGATAGGACACGTCGCGGATGTCGGCAAAGTCCACGTCGTCGCCGAGCACGAGCGCGGAGAAGACCGTGTCTTCATCGATGTCCACGTCCTGCCGGATGGACCGGTCCACCCGGAGGTCGTCACGGGAGTCGCCGAGGAGGAAGAAATCCGAATCCCTCAGGCGCAGTGTGTCGAAATCCCGAAAGTCGTCAAGGTCGTCGATTCGCCGCAGGTCGCGGTCGAACAGGTCGTCGTCGAAGAGGTCGCCGATCACCAGGCTCCGCTGCGCGGCGGCAGCGGGGACGAGGAGACTGGCGATGACCCCGGCGATGACCACTACTCGTATTATCTTCATCGGAAGCATTCACCTGCGACCCTTCCGGTCGCCATAGGGTGAAAGGTTTCGCACCCGGGTACCGATGGCCGCACCCCCATGTGCAGGGTTGTCGTCCGTGTTGGTGTGGGCGTGGTGCATCCCAGGGCATTCCGCGATTGCGGGGTGGGCGTCAGCGGGGTGCGTCCTCGTCTCCATGGCAGCCGGTTCCGCATGCCGGGCCGAACGTCCGTTCATCCCCGTGCTTCCCGTGCGCCGGCATCGGTTTCAGCGGCTGCGAGCATGGCGTCGATTCCCGTGCCCAAGGCGAACGCAACCGTGGAGAAAGCGAGGCCCGCAAGGTTCACGCCGAGCAGCAGTCCGTATTTCCCGGTGCCAATGGCAAGGGTGTCGTGGACCCACGCGGACGCCTCGACCGGGACCCACGATTGCTGCACCGCAAGGAGAAGCGCGCCTGCGCCGACCCCGCTCCAGAACGACGCGTGGAAGGCGTAGCATCCGGCGGACCGGATCCATCCGAGGAGGAAGATGGGGGCAAGCCCGAGGACCATGGTTCCGCTCACGGTGGTCGCGGCGAGGAGACTGGGGTTGAAGAACAGGGGGAGGTTCCCGACGAGTGCTGCGCCAAGGATCGCGACACGAGCCACGGCCACGTCGTGGTCTGCGCTTCCTGCGAGAGCGCGGATGATCGCCGGGTGGTTGAGGCGATCGCCCGAGTCCCGCTCGAGTACGATGAGCGCCGCGGTCACGATGAGCAGGCCCGCCGCCATCACGACCCATGGCAGCATGGCCCCCATGACGATTCCCCATAGGCCAAGGAAGACCGCAGGGGCACCGGTCACGATGGCGGTCCGTTTCCTGGCGATCCAGGCGCCACCCGCGAGCCATGCGGCGGCGCCGAATGCAGCAAGGGACCATGCGCCGACGACCACTCCGACGGCCATGCCGAGGAATCCCAGGATGGCGAGGCCGGCAGGGGCGGGCCGGATCTCGAGTTTCTCCCTTGCGCCAAGGGCCACGCGTGGGAGATCGCGGCCGAATATCTTGCTCACGCTGGTGTACGTGCTGTCCACGGTGCTCACCGCGCTTGACACCATGATGCCGTTCATGACGATGAGGACAGTGAGGCCGAAGGTGGCGGCAACGGTCCGTGCCGCGTCCCCGGCGGCATCGCCGATGATGCCGCGGCCGTGGATGCCGATGAACCCGAACGCGAAGATGACGAGGATGCCGGCAACGCCGGCGAGGGTGAAGGAGGCCAGCATGGCCTTCGGCTTCTGGAGGAATCCGCGGTCCGTCATCACGGGGTCGTGGAACGGGTACGAGAGGATCTGGAGGAAGGCTACGAGGATGAGGTCGACGCCGGCGTTCAAGGCCCATGTGCCTTCGGAGAGGAGGGGTGTGATGCCGCCGCTTCTCGGGAGCACGAGTCCGAGGGTGAAGATGAGGAGGAATGCAAAGAGGGCGAACTGGACGAGGTCCGTCGTGATGCTCGCGCGCATGCCGCCGCGGCCCACGTAGTACACGATGAGCGCATTCACGAGAACGAGCGCCGTGATGTAGCCCCAGGTGCCGAAGTCCCCGAAGTACCCGGCAACGACGCTTACGTTGCTCCACACCTCGTTGAAGAGGCGGAACAGGATGGCGCCGATGAATGCGAAGGTCGCCGCGCGGCCGTACTTGGTGGCGAGGAATTCGGGGATGCTGCGGAACCCGCCCCTGGTCCGCAGCAGGTAGATGGCGATGCCGGCGACGAAGAACGAGCCCCAGTAGGTGGCGTACGCGAGGGCGCCGGGGACGCCGTATGCGTACCCGAGGTTCGCGACGTTCACGACGCTCTTCGCGAAGATCCAGCTCACGAGGACGGAGGCGGCGATGACGATGACGCCGAGGTCGCTCTCCCGCTTCGCACCCTTGAAGAATTCCGTGGAGTCCTTGGCCCGTGGTGCGGCGAGGAGACTCAGTGCGAAGAAGGCGAGCAGGAACAACCATTGCAGGCTCCCGGACAGGAGCGCGGCGGTGACCGTGACGGCCGCCGCCCCAGCAAGGAACAGGAGGCGGTTGCGGTCGGACCATTCGCTCTTGACGGCGTCGAGGAGCGTGCCCACGGGCCGTCGATTCCGTTCACCCGATAAGAGGGTGTGGCTTGGTGGGTGGGACTTCAGTTCGAAGGGTGGATGCTCGACGGGACGTTCGCCCCCCTCGATCAATCACCCCCGCGCCAACCGGTTCAGCAACCGCGATTTCCACGACCCCTTGCCGAAGAGGACCGCGCGATAGTATTCGTCCGCGGCCTTCCGGTCCGCAAGGGCGAGGGTCGGGTAGGGATGGATGGCGGCGCTGACATCCTGCACCTTGAGGCCGTGCTTCATGGCGAGGACGAATTCCATGATGAGGTCCCCGCCGTGGGGCGCTGCGACGACGGCTCCCAGGATGCGCCCCCTCTTGTCGGTGAGCACCTTCACGAAGCCCCGGGTCTCCCCTTCGGTCTCGGCCCGGTCCACGTCGGCGAGGTCGATCCGGAACCGCTCCAACGGAACGCCGCGTTCCGTGAGTTCCCGCTCACTCGCACCGACACGGGCAATCTCCGGATCCATGTACGTGACCCATGGCACGACCCGGTAATCCATCTTCGATGATCCCGGGAAGAAGGCGTTCCGGAGGGCGACCCGGGCTTCCGCTTCCGCCATGTGGGTGAACTGGAAGCCGCCGGTGACGTCGCCGACCCCGAAGATGCGCGGGTTCGATGTCCGAAGCTTCGCATCCACCACAATGCCGGCCGGACCCACCTTGACGCCTGCCTGTTCGAGGCCGAGGCCTTCGACGTTGGCACGTCGCCCGACCGCCACGAGAATCTTGTCCACAACGACGGTGCGATCCGCGCCCCCCTCGCTCGCGAGAGTCACTTCAAGGCCTCCGCCTCCGTCGGTCCGCGCAACGGATGCGACCCGCGTGCGAACCACCACGTCGATGCCGTCCGCCACGAGCAGGTCGCGCGCGAAACAGCTGACATCCTCGTCCTCCGCCCGCAGGATGCACTCCATGGTTTCGACGACAATGACCTTGGCCCCAAGGCGATGGAACGCCTGCGCCATCTCGATGCCGATGGGCCCGCCGCCGATGACGAGGAGCCGTTGCGGAACCTCATCGAG
>JBFILE010000088.1:0-12199 GCA_041599855.1 Thermoplasmatota archaeon | reverse complement strand
TTCAAGACGCAGGCTGTGGACACGGATGGCGACGGCAAGAGTGACAAGCTGAAGGTCACCTACATCTCGGGTCCGACCGCGGTGCCGGCCGCGGATGTGTTGATCGCGATCAAGGATGCGACGGGTGCGGTTGCTCAGAACCAGGACAACAGCAGCTGGGCCTCTCCGACGGGGACCACTTGGAACCCCGGCGATTTCATCGTCTTCGATCCGAATGCCGCCGGTTCCTACTTCGTGACCGTGAGCATCCTCGGCGACACCGTCGTGGACAAGAGCGTGACGATCGACCAGGCGTAATCCAACTGAGAGGGAGGTGACTCACTGTGGCAGATCTCGTACCTGTGATTGACTTCATCCACGCCCTTCGCAGCGTGGGCGTGAGCGTGAACTACTGGGACGTGGTCGACCGGCCACGGGAATTCTGGGATCGCCTCTCCCCCAGTGAACGGGAAGCACTCCTTGAGGAGATGCGGGTGACCGCGTCCCCTGCACGGGTGAGCGAGCTCACCATCGTGCGCCGGCGTGGCAAGGCGCCGGTGCACGACAATGTGTACCTCCGCATTGCCACGGACGAGGAGAAAGGACTCCCCGGGACCCTTCACAAGGCCCGGGATTTCGTCACCTTCCAGGCCTTCAAGGAAAGCCCGAAGGATGGGGAACGCGCCCGGGTCGGATTGCCCGGGCTGAACGTGATGAAGGATCACGAGTTCGAGGAGTTCAACACTCCCCAATCCATTTCGCGGGACATGGCCCTCGTGGAAGCGCGACGGGCCGTCATCGAGGTCCTCGATGCCGCATGGGGCGGACAACCGTACAACCCCATCATCGACGGGGTCCTCCTCCAGCAGCACACCTACGGCAACATGAAGGAGCTCGACCGGTACTGGGTCGAGGAACCCTTCGCGCTGGTCACGGTCCTCCGAAGCGAGGAGAACGAGCTCGTCTACCACATCGAGGAGCCACGGCTCTCGGACCTGGAAAAGGCCCTCATGGTCACCGTGAACGAGCGTCTCCGCGACGCCCTTGTCACGAAGGACGAGGAACCGGATGACCGGGCACTGCACCTCGCAGAAGAGGTCTTCGACCTCGTGAACGTGTACCGTCAGGGTCTGAAGCGCTCGAGTGCGTACAAGCTCGGGTACTACTTCCTCCGGAACTACCTGGGCTTCGCGCGTCTTGAACCCGTGATGCGCGACAGCGCCATCGAGGACGTGAGTTCCAACGGGCCCCACGTGCCCGTGTATGTCGTCCACGGAAAACACGGCAACATGCCGACGAGCCTTGTGTTCGGCGAGTTGGAACTGATGAATTTCACAACGAAGCTCGCGCAGCGCGGCGGAAAGCTCCTGAGCGTGGCCCAACCCCTCGTGGATGCCACGCTCCCCGACGGATCGCGTATCCAGGCGAGCCTCGGCAAGGAGGTCACGAGCCGTGGCAGCGCCTTCACCATCCGCAAGTTCAAGGACAAGCCCCTGACGTGCGTGGACCTCATCAACGGGGGCACGCACAGCCTCGACTCGATGGCATTCCTCTGGCTTGCCGTCGAGATGAAGGCGAACATCGTCGTCATGGGCGCCACGGCGTCCGGCAAGACGACGACGATGAACGTCCTCTCCCAGTTCATCCCCCCGGTTGAAAAGATCGTCTCCATCGAGGATACGCGCGAGATCAAGCTCGAGCACGAGAACTGGCTTGCCGCCACGACGCGGGAATCGTTCACGGCGAACGGCGAGGACCGCATCAGCATGTACGACCTGCTCCGTGCGGCCCTCCGGCAGCGCCCGGACTACGTGCTCGTCGGTGAGATCCGCGGTGAGGAAGGCCTCACCCTCTTCCAGGCCATGTCCACGGGACACACGTGCTTCAGCACCATGCACGCGGGCAGCGTCGAGAACGCAGTCTACCGCATGGAGAACCCTCCCATCAACGTGCCCCGTGTCATGCTCACGAGCCTCGACTTCTTCCTCCTCCAGGGACAGGTGGATGTGAACGGTCGCCCCAAGCGCCGCATGTTGAGCCTCACCGAGATCAACGGCCTCGATTCCGGTACGCGGAACCTGCGCACGAACGAGATCTTCCGATGGGAAGGCGCCACCGACACGTTGGGCACCGTGGCCCAGAGCCACGCCCTCGATCGTGCCCGCCAGCGCCTCGGATGGAGCCGCGCCCGCCTTGAGCGGGAGTTCCAGGCCCGCCGTGCCGTCATCGCGGACCTTGTGGAGCGCAACGAACGCAGCCTTGCCGGTGTCAGCCGGGCCATCGCGCGCTTCTACGCATCCCTGCGCATCTGGGACGATGACGTGGGGTCACCGCCGGTGCTGCCGGCGGGCGGTCACCCGCCGGAAGGCGCATCAGGGGACGGTGACGGGCCCAACGCGGGACCCGCGTCCAACGCCGGGACGGGACCGAACCCCGCGGCCTCCGCGGCGGCAAAGGCGGAGTCGGCCCCGGCGTCCGCTTCGGCGGCTCCCGCGGCACCGTCCGCGGCGGCACGCGCGAGCGATCGCGGCGCCGTGGCCACGCGCGTCCAGCCGGACGCAGCTACCGAGCCGCCGACCGCTGGAGGTGCGCCCCGGAAGGTCGCGGCAACGGGAGACGTCCCCCGTGCCGTGGAGTCGGATTCGCCCGGACTGTCGTCGAAACCGGGAAGCGACGGCAACCCGGCATCGACACCCGCGCCGACGAAGTCCTCCAGAGCGCCCGCCGGTGAACGCCGGCCTGCACCGTCCACGAGCCTGTCGTCCCAAGGGGATTCACGTGCCGGCTCCGTTCATGTCGACCGCCGACCCGGGCCATCGTCTCCCGATGCAGCAGGTTCCAGGTCGAGCCCTCCAGAACGGGCGACCGATGCGACCGCGACGGCGACCGCAACGGCAGGAGGCCCGGCGGCCGTGGCAACGTCGACGAAGGACGTGCCCACCCGCACGATCGGTGCGGCGGCGGCAGGGCACGCATCGGCCGACACGCATGGAGCGCGGCCCACTCCTTCCGGGAAATCGGCATCACCATCGGGGACCGATGCGTCGCCTTCCAAGAGCCCGGCGCGCGCGCCGGACGCGACGCCTGGTGCGCCCAAGGTGCCGGCGACGGATCCGTCGAAAGGGTCCGGAGTCCAGGATGGTGCCTCACGTGCGAAGGCATCGAAACGAGGCGCCATCGACGGCCCGGGTGGACGGGGGCGTTCGTCGGCGGGTGATTCCCCGCCGAGGGATGCGGGTCGAGCCGAGGAAACCTCCCGCGTCACCGGATCGCCTCCGGTCAAGGAGGCGGCAACCGGTCCCGGGCCATCGTCGCCGGCGTCGACCAGCGACCATCCCGATTCAGTCCCGTCGAGGCAGCCGTCCGGGACGTCGGCGGTTCCCGCGAACCGGGAGCGATCGGCAGCCCCCGCGCCCTCGGTTCCAGCGAAGCCGGATCCGGCATCACGGTCCGGCACCGCAGTGACGTCATCGTCGTCGACGCCAGGAAGTGCCGGCTCGCCATCGTCGAGCCGTCCGCCATCCCGGGCCGGGTCCCCCACGCGCACCGATGCCGTTTCCTCGTCCGCAGGTCGCCGCGACCGCGGTTCCCCCGCACCCGCGGCAGGGACGGGGTCTCCACCGTCCGGTGCATCGCCATCCGGCGCTGCGTCGAACCCGCGAAAGGATGCCGGATCGACCACGCCGGAACGTGCCAACACCCGGTCCACGCAGCCACAGGGCGCAGCTTCGCCGCGGGACCCTCGGCCGGCCGCCGCGGCCACGGGCCGCCGGGCGCCACAGCCGGGCGGCGCACATCCGCGGTCAGCCCCCTCGACCGCGACGGGAACAGGTACGCCGTCCCAACGCGCGGGCCGCAGCCCGGCCCCCGGTTCGACCGGGCGCCAGCAGGGTCCCGGGGCGGGTCCCGCCCCAGCATCACGACCGAATGCCAAGGCCCCTTCATCAGGCTCGCCAGGTTCCCCTCCGACCAAGACCGCGCGGCGATCCTTCATGGACTTCCTGCGCGGACGATCCGCTGAACAAACGGACACGAAGGATGCAACAGGGGCACGGTCCGGGCCGACATCATCCCCCGCGACCAATGTCGGCGGGGGGTCGCCCGGGCGATCCGCCGCGGGCGCGCCGTCCGTCCCGCGGAGCGGGCCTTCCCCGGATCCGCGGCGGTCCGGAGGCCAGCCCCAGTCCGCGCCAGAGCGACGCCGCGGAGGCCGCGAAGCATCCGACGGCCCCGGACGCCAGCAGCAGGCGGCCGACGGGTCCGCGGGCCGGGTGGCGCCGCGGGAGCTCCGGGAGGGCAACGAGGGAATCGGCCGACGGCCCCGGCCGGCTGCCGATGAAAACGCCGGCCAGCAGGAATCGACGCGTCGAGCCGGCTCCTCGTTACCCCCGTCGCAACCGCCCGGTGCCCCGTCCACGGAAGGTCCTGCCGGGGTCGACGGACGCGAAGCCCCCGGCACGGCGTCCAAGCGCTCGGCAAATGCCGCTCCAACCGCGCCGTCACGTGCGGCACCTGGCACCCGGGAATCAAGCGTGGGGGAACGCAACGTGGACGCCTCATCGACAAGAAACCGCAACACGGGTGGACGGGACCGGCAATGACAGACTGGAAGCGCGCGTATCTGTGGGCCATCGAGCCGCTGCTCCTTCGGGGAGAAGGGCCCAGCGTCGAACTTGTGCGTGACCTTCGTCGGGCCCGATTGAACGTGCTCCCCGAAATCTGGGTCGTCGCCGCGTGGGTCGTGCCTGCGCTGGTCGCGGTCCTCGGTGGGATCCTCGGCCTCGTGCTCCCCATCGGAGAGTTCGGGTGGACCCGCGCGGCCATCGCTGTCGGGATCGGGTTCTCCCTGTTCCTCATCGTCCGGAGCGGGTTCAGCCTCTATCCCAAGGTGGTTTCCACGAGCCTCGGCCGGCGGATCGATGCGGAATTCCCGAGTGTTGTCACCTTGTGCTATGCGCTCGCGCGTGGCGGCGTCGGTGCCGTGGACACGTTCAGGACCGTGGCCAGTGAGAAGGGGTCGTACGGTGAGATCGCCGACGAGTTCAACCTCATCATCCGTGAGGTGGACGTCTTCGGCCAGGACGCGTTGACCGCGGTCCACGACGTTGCGCAGACCTCGCCCTCGAAGAGCCTGCGCGCGTTCCTCGAAGGCCTTTTCACCGTCATGAAGTCCGGTGCGGAGCCGCGCTCGTACTTCCGCCGCCAGGCCGAGATGCAGCTCATGAACGCGGAGCGCGACATGGAGCGGGACCTCGACCAGGTCTCCCTCCTTGCGGAAGTGTACGTGAGCGGTCTCCTCGTCCTGCCGTTGCTCCTGATCGTCGTCGTCAGTGTCCTTGCGACCCTGGGCGACAGCGGCATGAACTACATCCCGATCATGGTGTTCGGCGTCATCCCCCTGGGTACCATGGCCTATGTGGTGCTCCTCGACACGCTCCTCCCCGGGGACCCCCTCGACCTCCCGAAACCGCCGGCGCCGCCGCTCGATGATTTCGGCCTCGACACGTATCCCTCCAACCACTCCCGCGTGAAGCCCGAGAAGCCGGCGCCCTCCAACATCCTGAGTGATGACGATGTGGGTGGCGAACTTCCGCGGGCCCGCATGAAGCGGGGCCGTGAAACCGCGATGGAGCGCATCGTGAACGGGCTCAAGGCGGGTGCCAAGAGCATTGTCGAAACCCCGGAGGGCGCGGCGACCGCGGCATTCGTTGCCGGCGTCCTCACATTCGCCGTCGGGTTCGTCATGGTGTCGCAGGACGGTACGGCGGGACGCGATTTCACGGTCGCCCTGACCGGCGTCATCGTCACGGCTGCCGTGGCGGCATCCATCCCTGCCATCGCATTCCACGAGACGCGCGTCCACCGCGCGGGCGCCATCGACCGGGACCTTCCCGAGGCACTCGGGAGCCTTGCGAGTTTCAACGATCGCGGCCTCAGTCTCCTCCGTGCATTCGAGATCATCGGGCGGGCCATCACCGGTCGCGTCGGCGCCGCCTTCCGTGACGTCGCCCGCGATGTCAGCTGGAACGGCAACATGGGGACCGCGCTCCGGCGCCTCCGCGCGCGGGCGCGCTCCAGGAACCTCGTGAAGCTCTCCGTCCTCTTCGAGCACGCCTCGCGCGCAACGGGCAACCTGCGGGAAGTCCTGGACGTCGCCGCACAGGAAGCCTC
The DNA here is from genome assembly GCA_041599855.1 of Thermoplasmatota archaeon. Taxonomy (GTDB): domain Archaea; phylum Thermoplasmatota; class SW-10-69-26; order JACQPN01; family JAJPHT01; genus JBFILE01. The sequence continues at coordinate 6,049 of JBFILE010000088.1, read as the reverse complement.
GAAGAAGGGCGCGCTGCGCACCCGCCAGAGGCAGTCGATGATGAGCTACGTCGTTGTCATCTATGTGGTGTTCGCGGTCTTCCTGTACGTCATCATCATGGTCGCGAAACTGTTCCTCGGCGACATGGACCTCGGGCAGGCGGCGGCCAGCGCCACCACCCAGACCGCATCCCTCGGGAAAGGGATCGATGCGGCTGCGTCGCGCATCACGTTCCTCCACGCGGTCCTCGTCCAGGGTGCCGCGGCCGGGATGGTCGCGGGCAAGCTTGGGGAAGGGTACATCATGTCCGGCATCAAGCATTCCGCGATCCTGATGCTCATCGGATGGGTCGCGTTCGACATGGGGGTCGGCATCTGAGCGTCGATGCCGTGCTCCGCCTCCCGTGGCAGTCGAACGATCGCGGCGCGAGTGAAGTGATCGGGAGCATGATCGTTCTCGCGGTCACGGTGGTGATCCTCGGGGTCGTCATCGTCAACTTCGTCGGACCATCCTCCAACACCACGGAGCCTGGGAATCTTGCGTTGTCCATGAACGCACGACCCGGCGGCGATCGCCTCGTCCTGCATCATGCCGGTGGCGAAGCCTTCGATCCGGCGGACCTCCGCGTCCACGTCAGCGTGAACGAGCAGGAGTGGTACGACGGTCTCCTTGGCGCAACCGGCCAGCATTTCAGCCTGGGCGACGCCATCGCGATCCCGCTCCCCGCGAACCTTCCCGCCGGCGCGCGGGTGGATGTGACCGTCCATCGACCCGGCCTGGGCACGCTTTCCTTCTCGAGCATGACCGTGGCCGGGAATGGCCCGGTCGTTCCCGGCAGCCTGGATGAGTTCCGGTTGGTCGTGGACCTCGGCGGCGGCAACCGGACCCTCGCGGTCACGCCGCCCGCGGGTGTGCTCATCCAGGTGGAGGTGTCGCACCCGCACGGACGCAAGATGATCCATCACGCCTCCGCAGACCTCACCCTGGTGGGCGGGACCCCTTGGCTTGACCTGAGGGATGACGGAACCGGTGGCGACAAGCTCGCCGGCGACGGCATCTTCACGGCGTACGCGCAACTCACGCCGATCCCGTCCCTTGGCACAGGTCCGAAAACCATTCCGATCGAAGTCACCGATGTGAATGGCGAGGTCGCCTTGTCGAATGGAACGATCACCCTCCGCGCGCCCGTCCTCGTTGCGCCGCCGTGCGTCCCGGTCCCGCCGGCCATCTCGGGCACATACTACACGATCGACAAGGACCAGTACCTGGATGCGTTCGACCCGAGCGAAATACCGGACACCAAGAACATCACGGTCGCGGTCACCGTAACACCCGCGAATGATCAGGTGCTCATCGTGTTCGTGGCGGACGACGATCATCGTATCAACGAAAGCATCAGTTCCATCAGGTACGGGGCCCGAGACATGACGCGAATCGCGCGCTTCGAGAACCTTGAGGTCGGACGAACCTTCGAGAGTGACCAGGGCATCGAGGCATGGTACCTGGTTTCCCCGCCCATCGGAACCCACAACCTCACGATCCTGTGGCCGGGCTACGTGGACGCATGGGTGGTCTTCGCCATCACGTACGCGAATGTGGACACCAGCGATCCGATCGCGTCGTGGGCGGGCGGTCAGGGCGACGCGTACGCCATCGTCCAGAATCTTACGACCTCCACCCCCAACAGCCTCGTCGTCGGATCCTTCGTCCATGACCACTGGGGTGGCACGTTCCGGCCGAGCGGACTCGCGACGGAACGGTTCTCCGGAGGCGGCGGGGACGACATCCATGCCGCAGGTGGAGACTTCATCGCAGAGGTCCCCGGGCCGCATGTGTTCGCCTATGTTGCGACCAACGTCCCGAGCAATCGGGATCATCGCGACTGGTCGACCCTGGTCATGGAACTCAGGGGTTCGCGGGATGCAGCCGGTTGCATGCCGGCGGGAGGGTCGGGATGAAAGCGAACCGACGGGTACGGCGGGTGCTCCGGGCAGCTGATGAAGCCGCCTCTGACATCGTCGGCACCATGATGGCCATCGCAGTCACGGTGATGCTGGCGGCAGTTGTTGCGGTCTATGCCATCCAGCCCGACGGTGCGGGGACGGTCATGCCGGACATGGACCTTGCCGTGTCCACCCGGACGGGGAGTTCCAGCATCACGCTCCGGCACGTGGGTGGGGATCCTGTGGATCCGGCCAACGTGAACGTGAATGTCGCCGTGAACGAAACCACGTGGTATCACGGCGTGGTCGGCGGACCCGCGACCCTGTGGGGGACGGGCGAGAACCGCGAAATCGCACTTCCCGCGCCGTTGCCGCCCGGGGCCCGTGTAGATGTCACCGTGTATCAACCGAATGGGGCGACCCTGGATACGGCCAGCCTCCGCCTGGCCGGTGCCGACGCAACCGTTCCGACGCCGGGTGCGGATTACTACATGACCCTCACGCTGGGGAATGGCCGGACGTCCGCGAACCTGACCCCACCGGGAAGCATCACGATCACGGCATCCATCACCCATCCCGGTGGACGCAAGATGGTCCACTCCGTGCATGCCGACCTGTCGCACATCGGCGGCGGACACTGGGTCCCGATGGGTGATGAAGGGACGTCCGGGGACATGTTTGCCGGAGATGGCATCTTCACGGCACAGGCCTTCGTGATCCCCGGTGTGCAGACGGGGCTGAAGACCGTGAACGCCTTCGTGAAGGACGTGGACGGGATCACCCGGTCCGGCGCAGTCACCGTCACCATCACGGCCACGTGCGTCGTGGAGGCACCCATCACGGCCGGCACCATGCTCGCCCACCATGGTACGGCCATTGGTGACCCCGGAGTCGGGAACGTGACCAATGTCACGTTGAGCTACCTTGTCTCCACCACCTACACGGACGCGATCCTCCTGGTCGCCATCGCCGACGATGACCTCAACCTCACCAAGTCCGTGGACTCCGTCACGTACGCTGGAAAAAACCTCATCCGGATCGCCCGCGCCCAGAACCGGGAAGTCGGGAACAACACGGTGAGTGACCAGGGAGTCGAACTCTGGTACCTCGTGAATCCGCCGTCCGGCAACCACAGCCTCGTGGTCGGATGGCCTGCCGCCGTTGACTCGTGGGTCCTGTTCGCCATGGTATACACCGGGGTGGATACGGATGGCCCGATCGGCGCCAAGCGAACCGCCCTCGGGAACACGACCATCATCTCGGCGGCCCTTGACACGGGGCTCGAGAAGAGCATGGTGTTCGGCGCATTCGTCCACGACAACCACGGCGGCAACTTCACGCCCGGGAACGGCGGCTTCGAGCGGTTCGATCAGGCCGGGTCCACGGAGATCCGGGCTGTCGGCGCAGAAATGGTGGCCCGCGGGAAGGGAAACTACACCTTCGGGTACCGCGCATCGAACGTGTCCGCCATCGCCGAGGATCGGGACTGGGCACTCATCGTCGTGGAACTGCGCTCAGCGAGTGCCGCCGCATGCAGTGGCAAGAACCCGGTCTCGGAGCCCGTCCTGTACGAGGGGGGTCTGTTCAAGCGTCTCGGAGTGAAACTCACCTCCATCGAAGCCGGCAATTCCGACAACGTGGAGCTGTGGGTGAAAGTCGATCCCGTGGACTACCCCATCATCCGTGACCGCAAGGAATGGACCATCAAGGGCGTGAAACTCGACGGAGAACCGTTCAAGCCCGGGAGCACGCCAGTATTCAACGCCGCCGACAAGACGAGCACCTGGGTGTGTGCACCGGCCCCGAGCGCAAGCGGCCACGAACGGCGCTACCACGTCGCCCCGAGCACGATCGCGAAATATGATCGCGATCGGGACCCGTTCGGATTCTACATCATGGTCGAGTGGCAGAACGTGGTGGCACCATCCGACCGGTTCACAACCACGGCCGATGGACCGGGCTTTGACGAGTACATCATGCTGGACAGAGGCGAAAGCAACCTGGAGATCGATTTCAATGATTGGCCGTACGACACGGAATGCTGACGAAGGAATCGCCGCGGTCATGGGCGTGATCCTGCTCCTCGCCCTCGCGGTCACGGTGTATGCGCATGTGCTCACGACCGACGTTCCCCAATGGGGCGCGGAAGCGGAACGGGATTGGGACAAGGACGTCCGCGGCGCGTTCGCAGACGTGACCCGGTCCCTGCATCCGGAAGGCGATGCGGATTCGGTTGCCGTGTCCATTCCGCCGGCGCCCAAGCCCGAGAGCTACCGGTTCCTGTTCTTCGCCAAGGCGGAACCGGTGGCGCCGAGTGGCGCCGTGGCCTTCGAACCGGCATGTTCGGCGTTCACAGCGACCCACACTCCCCACGGCGGGGCCGCCATCACGGATCTCGTGAACGCTTCCCGGGGCTGTGTCCAGTTCAGTTCGGACTCCGCCTACTCGACGCCGTACGGGTACCACGTGGAACTCGGGGGCCTCGTCCGGTCCCAGGGAGACCGGGGCGATGTCGCAGTCGGGCCCGCGTTGGCCGTTGAGCGACTCCCGGATGGCGACCTCCGGATCACCCTCAAGGTGCCGAGCCTCCGAGGCGCAGCCGCCAGCGCGTCCACCGGTACGACCGGCGCGCGGATCCAGGTCACGCCGGGCCTGGGAGCGCCCGATGCGTCAGCGGCGTTGAACGCCGGGAGCACCCGATGGGTCTTCACCACCGCTTACCCCGCCGCGTGGGCGGACTGGTTTGATGACGCCCTGTCCGCTGCCGACCTCGTGGACAGTCGGCCGGCGCCCGGGCCGGGAGAATCGTCGGCGGACTACTCGATCGCGTGCGATCCCGTCGACTGCTCCCGTGGCCCGTCGGGGACAGGGAACGTGACGGTGGTGATCGAGGGGCCGCGGATCGACCGGAATGATCTCGTGCTCGTGGTGGCGCACGCCACCTACAAGGTGCGCATCGAGTAGGGATGCGGGCGCCGGATCCGTCGCATGGCGGGTCCGGTGCTCCGGCCCCGGTACGCCCCATGGGCGGGGCTGCTGCCTGCCCCCACGTGCTCCGCGGCGATGTTCGCAGGGGCGTTCCCGGGGAGTAAGCCATTCTCCCTTTTTTCTCAATGCCCCTGCGTGTTGGCATGGCCCCGTCGAGTCCACGAGAGAACTCGCCTGGGTGATGGCGGGGACTGTGCGGCCGGAACCGGATCGCGGCCGCCGAAGCCGATGCCGGGCTCCATGGCGTGCAACGCTGGACGAGCCCATGACGCGGAGCGGAACTCGCCGCGGCCCCCGCTTCCGGGCGCGGTTTTATCGACGTACCGACAATGACACGCATCGTCGGATCCATAGGGTTGTGCATGCGAGAAGGAACCGCCGGGTCCGCCGCCCCTCTGCGACGTGCCATGGTGCGCGCAACCCGCGTGGATGACGCGGCTGCGAGTGAGATCGTGGGCACGATGATGATGATCGCCACGTCCGTGCTCATTGTCGGTGCCACCGCGTTCACCCTTCTCCCATCGGACGCGCCAGCGATGGACAGGTCCGCGGTGGAGGTCAGTGTCCGCGCAACGGCCGGCGAATCCAGTGTCTACGTCCAGCACGCGGGCGGGGTTCCGCTGATGCTCGAGGACGTGAGGTTCCGGGTGGGCGTGGACGATGCCTTCTGGTATGACGGGAACGCGACCTCGACCCTTGGCACATGGAGCGTCGGTGACGCATTGCGCCTGCCCCTTCCCCACCCCATCCCGCCGGGCGCCCGTGTCGAAGTCACAGTCATCCATGGCGGTCACGGGGTCATCGGCGGGGCCAACCTGAAACTCGCCCGCGACCTGCCCCCCGCCACTGCGGCCGGCACATCATTCCTTCTCACCCTGCAGAACGGCCTCGAAGAGATCCGTCTCCTTCCACCCCACACCGTCCTTCTTGAGACGCGTGTCACGCATCCGGACGGACGCAAGATGATCTACGATGTCCGCGCCGACCTTTCCGCCCTTGGTGCAAGTCCCTGGCTCGGGCTCTACGATGACGGCACGCGGGGCGACCGCCTGGCTGGAGACGGCATCTATTCGTCCCACGCGTACATCAGTGAAACCGCGGGCCTCGATTTCGGCGTCTACCCCTACACCATCACGGC
>JBFILE010000087.1:0-12219 GCA_041599855.1 Thermoplasmatota archaeon | reverse complement strand
TTCAGCTTCTGGACCCATTGCCTGGGTGCCGTCGCGGCCCTGTTCGGCCTGATCTTCCTCATCCTGCGTGCGGAAGGCGCGCTCGCGGTTACCGCCGTCTCCATCTACGGTGGCAGCCTCGTGTTCCTTCTGACGTCGAGTTCGCTCCATCACGCCATCCACCCGAAAAGCCAGGCCGGGAGCCTTGCCCTGCGGCGCATGGACCACGTCGCCATCTACCTCCTCATCGCAGGATCCTATACGCCGATCTGCCTCATCGGCGTCCCCCCGATGTGGGGCATCCCGATCCTCGTCCTTGTCTGGGTGTTCGGCATCGTGGGAATCCTCCTCAAGGTGTTCCGGCCGTTCTCGCCCCGGTGGGTCACGGTCGCCATGTACCTCATCATGGGGTGGCTCGCCATCATCGGCGCGAAGCCCATCTACGACGTGTTCGCTGGGAATGGCCTCTGGCTCCTTGCGGCCGGCGGCGTGGTGTATTCAGTCGGGGCCGTCGTGTACGCGCGGAAGCGACCCGATCCGTGGACGAACGTGGTGGGCTTCCACGGGCTCTGGCACATCTTCGTGCTCGTCGCGGCCGGATTCCATTACGTGTTCGTGTACGAGCACGTGCTCGCCGGGTGAATGGGGGCTGGCGGCGGGATGCGTTGTCCCATGGATCGCCGCCGTCGGGGCACCCCATCGAATCCGCCACCGTCGCAAGGGGTTGTTGTGACCTTGACCTGCCCCCGCCCGGCGGTGCCAAGGTAGCGGAAGTTGCGGGCCGCGACGGGTGGGTGCGGGTGGATGTGGATCACACCCGCCGCCTCGCGCGACGAGGCGCGGGTTGCACCCTTCCCCTTGATTCCACGCGCTCCGCCACCCCGGGCCCCGGCGACGGCGCGAGGGGAATGGGCCTCACGTGGGCACTATCGCCCCCCGGCCCACCGGCGGCCGCCCACGCCCTCGCGGCGCCATGCGGGCCGCGGTCGCGCGGCGGCCGGCCTCCCGGCTCCGCAAGCATTCGAGCGTTCTCTGCAAGTGGCTGATCATCCCGGGCGGCTACTGCCGGGAGGACTCAAGGAGGCCGTCATCGTGGACGCTGCATGAGGACGAACGGATGCAGCGGAAGGGCGGGCTTGACATGCGGGAGGTGCAGCGCCGGGCGGGGTGGGTCCCCGCCGCGCTGCACCGTTCCGGCCGCCTTTCTACCTGCGACGGAGCAGCGCCGCCGCGGCCCCGACCATGGCCAGTGCGAGGAACCCGCCGGCCGACGGAATCGTGAGCGGGCTGCCGTCCGTGCCGGCGTCTTCGGGCGCTCCGCTTTCGAGCGGCCCGACCGGGAGGTCGAGGAGGCTTTGGGCCGTACCGTGGCTGAAGTCCACCACGAACGTCGTCCCCGGGGTCCCCGCGGCCATGAACCCGTAGGTCCCGGTCTTCGTGGGCTTGAAGCTGATCACATGCTGCCGATCCGGCGCGGGGTTCGAGAACGTCCCGAGGACCACATCATCCGGATCGGTGATCATGACGGAAAGGATGCGACCTTCGCCGATGAAGGTCGCCGCGATGGGGTGCGTCGTGTCGTTGACCTCGAAGGTGCCGGGCGCCGACGTGCCGCGCAGCATCGGGATGTAACCGACCCGCACCTCATGGAACGGAACGACGGGTGCCGTGCTTGCCGGGATGGCGCGCCCCGCACGCGACAACGATTCCATGACGGCCTGGCGCACCTGGAGGCGTCCGTGGCCGTAATCCACGTCAGCGCTCTCGATGCCCCAATCCTCGGCGGTCGTGAGGAGGATGGATTTCACTTCGTCCGGAGTGAGCTGGGGGTTCGCCGCGATGACGAGGGCGGCCGCGCCCGCGGCGAAGGGCGCCGCCATGCTCGTTCCCGACATCTCCGTGTACTCGTCCTTCGTGCCCGCCATGGCGGCCATGATGCTCACACCGGGCGCCGCGATGTCGGGCTTGATGCGGCCATCGGTCGTGGGTCCGCGGCTGGAGAACGCGGCAAGCTGGAAGCCGAATTGAGGGCCGACTCCCCGGGTGCCGCCCGCGGGGTCCAGCATCGCGCCGACGCTGATGATGCCGCGTGCCGCCGCCGGCACCGTGATGGTGCCCCGCTCGGGGCCCGAGTTCCCGGTGCTCTTGAAGGTCACGATGCCGGCATTCCAGGCAGCATCGACTGCGCGTTCGAGCGCCGTCGTTCCATCGGTCGCGGTGCCGAATCCGAAGCTCATCGTGGCGACGCGGATGTTGAAGTGGTCCTTGTGCTCCACGATCCACTCGTATCCGGCGATGGCGTTCGAGAGGGTACCCGTGTCGCCGCCGGAGATCTTGATGCCGATGATGCTCGCACCCGGGGCGACGCCGCGGTACTTCGCGTTCGCGGCGCCCGTGCCCGCGGCGATGCTCGCGACGTGGGTGCCGTGGTTTCCGGAATCGTACCCGGCGACGCCTTCCTTGCCTTCCGCGATGTCGTTGAAATAGATGATCTTCGACCCGGCGAGGTCCATGTGCTCCGAGTCGAATCCGGTGTCGAGGACCGCGATGCCGATATCGGTCGCAGTGACGTTCGCCACGTTCCCGTCGAGGTCGCCCGTGATCCCCATCTCGTCGACGACGGCGTCGGCGCCACTGAACACGGTCGCCGTGTCCAATTCAGGCGTGCCTTCCACATCGAGTTCGATCTGGCGGACCGCATCGAGGCGTGCCACGCGGAGGGCGTCGGCCAGGCCGAGTTCACCGGCATACGCCGGAATGATCGAGAAGGCACGGGAAACGGACGCGCCCGGTACGAGGCCGTGGACGAGTACGAGGCCGTCACGCGTGGATGTTCCGTCGCGGAACGAAACCACGACAGGCAAGCGCTGCGCGCCAGCCAAGGCATAGGCGTCCTCCAGCGTGTCGAAGAGCTTGTTCCCGTTCGCATCATTCACTTCCGTCGCGACCGGGAGTTGCGCGACAGCGGCGCGCGCCCATGCTGCATCGGAGGCGGGGGCGGTCAGTCCGCCCGGCGCCGCGGCAGCCGGGGTGGACAGCGCCGTTGCGGGTGCTGCGATGGCAAGGATGAATACGAGCAGGATGAGTGGGACGCGACGGCGCATGCTGGGGACCTCTCGGTCGGCAGGTGGTGGAGGGGCACATAAGGTTTCATGCGGGTACCGCCCCGGGAAGGGCGGTTGTGATCCCGGAATACCATGGCGAACCGGGATCCCGCGGGGCCTGGAGCGCCCATGGCGATGAGGCCCCCGGCAGCGGCGGCGAGTCCGCTTGCGGCGCCTACGCTGGTCCGATTTTCATGAAAAGGGAAACGACCCGGGCCACTTTGGGGTGGCCCGGACGTTGATGGCCACGTGCTCAGCGGGCGCGAACGAGCTGCTGCTCGGACGCGGGCGTCGCAGGCGCGATCGGCGGGCCGCCTTTCGTCTGCAATGCGGACGAAATCGCGTTCGCCAACGTGAAGAACGCTTCCTTGTGAGCTTCACGGTCACGGAACACGTGCACGGGAGTGATCCGCATGCTGTCGTAGTCCGAGAAATTCCGGTCGGTCACGAGTCCTTCGTTCTCCAATCGGTGTCGCACCTGCGCTAAGAGCGCATGGAGCTGAATCAACTCCTGTTTTTGCAAAATGCATCCATCCCAAGTGTGCGAAGCGCAAGCACGGGGTATAAAACTTGCGAGGAGTGAGGTCGGATCCGGATCGCAAATATTGGTTGCTGAGCGGCGCGCCAAATGCTCCATGGCTGAAGCCGGGCCCCCCAGCATGGCGCGTCCCGTCCAGGATTCGATTCTGCGGATCGGCCATGTAGATCCGGGCCCCGATTGAGGACGTGTCCGGTTCCGAACCGGACTGTGCCAGGCGCCCGATCCGCGCTCGCGGGTGCTGCAATCAACGGCCTGGTGGTGAAGCGGAGTCGAATGCCGGCCTGACCGGGGGTGGTGTGGGATCAGTTGTCATCCAAGCGGTGGGCGAGGCGGATGCCGCTCTCCATGAGCAGGCGCAGCAGGCGTTTCTCCTGCGCTTCCTCCTCCGGGAAATCGCCGTGGAGGCGCGCGCGGTCCGCAAGGAGTGCGGACTCGAGCATCCCCCAATGATGCTGGACCGATGGAGAGTATTTCTTGCGCTCGCGTCCGATGAACGCCTGCACGGGGCCGGCTCCTTCCTGGCGCAACTCGTAGCGCAGTTGGGGACTGGGAAGGTACGTGGCGAAGAGGCTCTCCACGAACGGGCAACTGAGGATGTCCGGATAGAGCGCCAGGTCCCGCGAGAATTCGTCATCGCCCGTGTCCTGGGACAACGCGCCTGCAGTCGCCATCCCCTGGAGACCTGCAACGATGCGTGTCATGAAGGCTGCCGGACTCAATCCGGTGGACTGATGGATGTCCCGTCCGGTGAAGAGTGGTACGAGGCCTTCCGTCGACCATGCATCACATGTATGCTCCACCATGCTGACGTGCAGGGCAAGGGGAAGGTCGCCGGACATCAGCGTGGGGCGCGGAGCATCGGCGGGATTCCGTGGGTCGAAACGGAGGGCAACGAGGTTGTGCCCGTTTGCGCCCGGCAGGCTCACGAGCGCGCGTGCTGCGGTCCGGGAGCCGGGCTCGGAGTAGGCGTGGAATCGTGCGACATGGCCAAGATTGTGTTCCGGCAGCGGTCGTGCATCTGCCTTGGGCTTGAGGGTGAAGAGGCTGAAATCGTCGGTCCGGCCGCGGTAGTACCGGCCGCGACGCGCAAGCCGTGATTCCAGGATCGCGATGACGGCGCGGGTCGCATCAGGGGTGGCGGGGAATGTGGACCGCAGCGTGATCTCCGGGCCATCCTTCTCCGAAAGCGCCGACTCGTGGCGCGTAAGGAACGCACTCTGGCCTGCCCGGTGGATGGTCACCGCGATCGAATGATTCCGCTCCGCACACACGTACAGCCAACGGGCATGTACGCGCGAGGATGCCGGGAGCAGCGGATTCGATAGACTGGGCTGCACGTTGGTATCCTGCTCGATCGGTTGCAGTATAATAGCCTATCCCCGCGGGGCAAGGTGTCAAGGTGGCGCCGCGGCCACTTTGTCGTCGCCTTGCGCGGGTGGAATTAACCTAATAGCGGGAGTCCGCCTTGGAGCCGCGTTTGCGCCTCACGGACCTCGACATCCCGCCGGAAGTCGCAGCTGCCCTCACCGAGCAGGGCTATGACGAATTGTGGCCCAGCCAGGAGGAGGCAGCCCCCATTTCGGCGGCCGGCGAGAACCTCGTGGTCGCCATTCCGACGGCGAGCGGGAAGTCCCTGATCGCGTACCTCGCCCTTCTCAAGGGCGCCATGCTCGGCCGGAAAGGCCTGTACCTCGTGCCGTTGCGGGCGTTGGCGAGCGAAAAATTCGAGGACCTGAAACAGGCGGCAAAGCCTCTCGGGCTCAAGGTTGCGCTTGCCATCGGGGACCTTGACGAAAGCGACCCCCAGCTCGGCAGGTACGACATCGTGGTCGCGACCAGTGAAAAGGCGGATGCCCTTTTCCGCCATCGCGCCGACTGGCTCGCGAAAGTCGGCGTCGTCATCTCGGACGAGGTCCATCTCATGAACGAGCCGGACCGGGGCCCGACCCTTGAGGTCCTCCTGACCCGGTTCAAGCAACTCGCACCGGAAAGCCAGATCGTGGCTCTCTCGGCGACGATCCAGAACGCCCGCGAACTCGCGGACTGGCTCGGTGCGAAACTCGTCCAGACCCAGTGGCGTCCGGTGAAACTCCACGAAGGCATCCTCTTCGGGAAAGGCGTCCAGTTCCTCGACAATCGCGTCCACAAGGTCAATTCGGACCTCAAGGATCCGACCCTCGCCCTTGTACAGGATTCCATGCGGGGCGAAGGTCAATGCCTCGTGTTCGTGAACACGCGGAAGAGCACGGAAGCAGTCGCAGACAAGTTGCGGGCTGTGGTCGCTCCCCACCTTTCGGCGGAAGAGCGCGCGGCACTCAAGGAAATCGCGGACAAGATCTCCAAGGGTGTCTCGGAGAAGGATGCGGACGGCGGGCAGACGAAGGTTGAGCGGCGCCTTGCCCGATGCATCGAGAGCGGCACCGCCTTCCATCACGCCGGGCTCCGTTTCCCGGAGCGCGTGGCTGTCGAGGGCGCCTTCAAGAAGGGGCTCCTGAAGGCACTGACCGCGACACCGACCCTGGCCGCCGGCATCAACCTGCCCGCGCGCCGCGTCATCATCCGGGACCTACGCAGGTTCGATTCGAACGAAGGGAATGTCCCGATCCCGGTTCTCGACTACAAGCAGATGGCGGGTCGGGCCGGACGGCCCCGGTACGACACCGTCGGCGAAGCGATCACCCTTTCGAAAAGCCTGGAGGAGAAGGAGGAGATCCTCCTCAGCTACCTGCTCGCCGACCCGGAGCGGGTATGGTCGAAGCTCGGGTCCGAATCCGCACTGCGCACCCACCTCCTCGCCTCCATCGCCACGGGATACGTGACCAACGAAGCGGGGCTCCAGGCGTTCGTGAAGCACACGTTCCTTGCCCACCAGTCCGAGATGTGGCAACTGGAATCGCGCATGACGGACGTCATCGATTTCCTCCTTGAGAACGACCTCATCCTGAGCACGAAGGACAAGCTCAAGGCGACGCCGTTCGGGAAGCGGGTCAGCGAGCTCTACATCGATCCCCTGAGCGCCGTGAAGCTTCGGGCCGCGGTGACGAAGGCCGGCGAGAAGATCGAGACCGGCGGACGGCCCGGCGAGGAAGGGGGGGTCGATGACATCGCGTACCTCCACGCCCTCTGCGCGACGCCGGACATGCGCGTCCTCTACATGCGCCGCGGGGATGCCTGGGTGGAAGCCGAGGCCGCCGCCTTCGAATCGGACCTCCTCCTGCGCCCCGAGAGCGGCGCCAACTACGAGTATTTCCTTGGCGAACTCAAGACCGCCCTCCTCCTTGACGACTGGATGAACGAGAAGACGGAGGAGGAGATGCTCGAGAAGTACAATGCGTACCCCGGCGACATCCTCAACAAGGTCGACACGGGCGAATGGCTCGCGTACGCCATGCACGAGATCGCGCGCATCTACGAGAAGCGTGCGCTGAAGGACATTGCGAAGCTCCGCGCCCGACTCCGCCATGGCGCCAAGGCCGAACTCCTTCCGCTCCTGAAGTTCCGGGGTGTCGGCCGTACGCGTGCCCGCCAGTTGTTCAACCACCAGTACCGCTCGGCGCGGGACATCGCGAAGACGGATGCCGTCCGCCTCATGCAGATCCCGGGCATCGGTCCCGGGCTTGCAGCCAGCATCCTCAGGGAGGCGGGCGCGGACGAACGGCAGGTGGCGGCAGCCCGGAACACGCCCGTGGAACCGGAAGTCAAGGAGGTTGACGCGGAATCGTCGGGAGCCTCGTCAGGGTCGGGCTCGGGCACGACGACGCGGGGGCAGGCGAGCTTGGGGGATTTCGGTGGCGGCTGACACGGAGGGGGTGACCATCCTCGGATACCGTGGGACCATTCCCCGGATCGAGGCGCTCGTGTCCGCGCTCCCCGATGGTGCCCGCGTCCAGTTCGTGCGCGCCGACCGCGTCTACGGCTCCGGACACCTGGAAGCTGCGGTGCGGATGGCGACCCGCGCGATGGCTCGTGGCCGCGCAAAGGCGGATACGCTGCCCGTGGAAACCCTGCGGTATGCGGCGGGTGCGCGGCAGATCGGGAAAGCGTTCCATCTCCTCGGTCTGATCACCTCGGACGCGGAAACCGAGATCGTCACCATCGCTTGGGGCGAAGACGGCGTGGCGGGAGCCGCCCGCGTCGCGGAGCAGTTCAACTGGGTCCGTGATGATTCCGTGATCCGCGAACGCGAGGCCGCCCTCGACGCCCTTGGCGTCACACGGACGGAGCGGGCGATGCTGCCGGAGTCGTCATGGGCTGCGTTGGTCCTGGAGCGCGTCGCACTCGCTGATTTTGCAAAATGACCTGTGACGGCAACTCGTTTCGATCGTCCCCCATGCGGCTCGTGCACTCAAACGATTGAGACCGTGACGGGGAGGCGAAGTGCGGCACCGTCGCTTTCGTGGATCACGATCAGGAGGGCTGCCGCGGCCGCGCCGCGGTTTCCGTTGATCGCGAACGTGATGGGTGTATCCGCTGTGATCGTTGCCGGCGCGTCCATGGACCATGTGGAACCGTTCCACACGTGAACCGAGTTCCCGATACGAATGGTTGCGGACGTGGCGCCGGCGCTGTCGAAAGCAAGCACGTCCACAGTGATGTGGACCCTGCCGGCAGGTTGGATGGTGAATGGGCTCGCCAGAACGGAAGACCGCGTAAACACCGTGGCATCCCCCGACGCACCGTCGTCGCCCACGGTGGCCCGGATACTGTTCGCGGATAACCGCGAGCCCGGCGTTCGCGCCTCGACAGCGATGGTGTCATCCAGGTACAGGACGCCGGCAGCCCGGGCATCGCCAAGGGCGAGGACACTCGCAAGGAGAATGATGCCGAGGGTCGCACGTCGCATGGGGTCACAGTCAGGAATCGAGAAGTTCAGGGATCGTTTCGTGTTGAGGTCGTTCGCTCGGCCGGCGGTCTCACGGTCCGGCCCCACGGCGCGCGTGCGCCGTGGAACCGATCCGTTGTGGCGGCATGACCGGGCGGTAGCGCCCGAGGCTCGCGCGTCGTGGCGCTCGTGCCTCGCGCGGTTGCGCCCCACCCCGTTGTTGCTCAGACCTTCGTTGCGGACGCAACGAGGTTGAAGGTGCCAAGGCTGCCGGTGCCGGTGCCGCTCGCAACCACGATGGTGGCGTCGATGTCGAAGCTGTCGCCATACGCGAGGGTGAAGGCGGACCCTTGCGCGGTGCTTGCGAAATCGACGGTGTCCACGGCGACGCCGGTGGCGTTCCGGACCGTGACCGTGAGCGAGGTCACGCTCGCCGGGAGCGCCGCGTCGCGGCTCAAGGTCACGAGGTACGACTGTGCATCCGCGTCCTGGTTCGTGAGCTTCAGGAGATCCGTGACCGCAAGGCTTGCGGCTCCGGGAACACCGTAGAGGGTCATGGACGCACGGGCGCCGCCATCGGTGGCGGTGAACGACGCGTACCCGGCCTGGTTGATGGCCGCGTAATCGTCGCCGGCTTCGAAGGCGATGGGGGAATCGCGGGCTTCGATCGTGGTGGCGTTCAGGAATTGGAGGGCCACTGCGGCGGCGCCAACAGCTGCAACGAGCAGGATGGCGGCCACGGGGATCGCGAAGAGGCCGCGGATGCGTTCCTTCCTCAACTCAGGTTCGGGGGCATGTCGGGATGCGGGGGTGTTGGTTGTCATGGTCACCGAGCCCTTCTCGGCGCTGACGAGGCTTGGTTGGGTGGTTGTCAATCGTGGTCTGACACAATTCCGCACGCCCCGTCCATGAACGGTGCTCTCGCCATATCGCAGGGGCGTTTGCGATGTCATCGGGGTGCGGACGGAGTCCGGGGGTCCGTCGGCACGCTGGTCGGCCATGATTGCGTCGGAGGGGGTCCGCCCCGCGGCAACCAATGTCAGCTTCGCGCGGAGGGGATCCCCGGTTTCAGATAGGCAACCCGTTGCATTCCGGGGGCGGCCGCTTCGCCGATCCGTAGTCGCGGGAGATGACGCCGTACCGCCAAGCGGACGCCTCAAGCAGGATGCCGTCCACTTCCACCACCAGGGAGTCGTGCGGCGCGTGGCTGGGGCCGGGCTCGTCCGGGTCCGGCGTGTCCGCCTTCATCACGTCGATGAATCGCGGTGCTGATGCACCCGGCGGGGTCCACCGCCACACAAACCACGGCGTGCCTTCGTGATCGCTCACGAGAAGTTCTGCCCCATCCACGGGGGCCCATCCGGCGTCGCTCTTCATGTTGAGTTGGAGCACACGCATGTAGTGGAGCAGGTTCACTCCGGTCGCTCCGATGGGCGAATCGAGCTGCACGAATCCGCGGGGGTCCTCCCGGTCGAAGACCGCACTCCGCACCTGGCCCCCGGACGTGGTGAATGCGGTCACGCTCGTGACCCCAACGCCGCCATCCACGAAGTCGAGTTCGTCCATGAATGGGTTCCAGTCGAAGTACACGCCCGTCGCGCCTGCCATGTCCGTGATGTAGTTGGTCAATCGACCTTCCTTGTTGTAGCTGCCCCGACACGTCCAACCCTCGGTGATGGCGGGCGCCGTGGTCGACGTGAGCGCGCCCGCGAACGCGGTGGCCTCACAATCCACGGGTGACCCGTCCGGGTACGTCAACGTGCACGGTCCACCGGCACTGTCACCGGGTGCGTTGTCAACCGCATCCGTCGGGAGTGAGTCGAGGCAGCCCGGCATGACGAGAATGGCGAGGACGGCCAGGCTCCCGACGATGCGGACGCCACGGCCGGTTCGCCGACGGGTCGCGGTGGGGGCTCCGACCATCAGGACGCACCTCCCGTGCGCCTGCGAACCGCAAGCGCTGCGCATGCTCCAACCGCGGCCAGGAACGCGCCCATGCCGGGGCCGGGCACGCCCAATGCGGGGCCATCATCCGCGATGTTCGCGATCGGTCCGCGCGTGATCGTGAACGCATCGAATTCGCTTTCGTCCACGGCGCTGATTGCCCGGAACCGGAAGGAATCCGGGTCGACGTCGAAGACCGTGATGTGGTGGAAGTCGTCGGTGGCGAAGGCGTAATGGCCCGGAGGCGTCCCTTCCGGCGCCTCGTAGAGGGTTCGCCCGCCGCCGCCGGCGACGAGGTAGATGATGCCCGTGCCCTGCGCGAACTCGCTCGCCGTCGTCACGGGCTCCACGCCCGCGAGGATGGGGTGCGTGCGACTGTACAGGTGGTCGTGGGCCGCGACCACCACATCCACACGGTACGTTTCGAGCAGGTCCGTGAGCAGGTATTTCACGGGGAGGTTGTCGCCGTGGCGGCCCCAGGAATAGGGCGGGTGGTGGAAGTACACGACGGTCCATGGCGTGGATTCGTCCGCTGCGGCTTCCGCAAGCGCGGTCTCGAACCACGAGATGGCCTTGGTGTTCACGGGCCCTTTCGTGCACGGCATGGCGCGGCTTCCGGCGTTCGTCCAGTTTCCGGCACCGCACAGGCGGTCCGTGTTGAAGCCGATGACCGTCATGGGTCCCGCCTTGAACGAGAAGTCGTGCTCGTCCCGCGGCAGCACATAGTTCTCGAGGAAGTAGTGGTACCCCTTGCCGTCCTCGAACTCGTGGTTCCCGATGACGGGCATGGTCACGACAGACGACTGCAGGGGAGCCATGAAGCGCATGAAGGAATCCCACCCTGCGCGCGTGTTCCGGTACGCGAGGTCGCCCGGAATGATCACGAGGTCCGCGTCCTGTTTCATCGCGAGGTCCCGGACGCGATGCGCCGGACAGTCGGGGATGGCCGCACTTCCATCGACCGCGGTGCAATCGACACCGATGTCGCCGTATGCGACAACCCGGACGCTGTCGTCTGCGCCCGGCACCTGCTTGATGGTGTACGGTTGCGAGTGGCCCTGCCCCGGTGAGCCGACCCGGTACTGGACAACGCTGCCGGTGGGCACGGGTTCGAGGACCGCCGCATACACCCGGGTGGGGGGCTGATCCGGAATGCCGATCCCAACACTGCCCGCAAGGGTCGCGGCGGTCGTCGTGGCGGCACCGCCGTCGATGGTCCAGATGACGGACGGGGTGTCGGTGGACAGGTAGGCGAGGGGGACTGCCCATTGCACGACGAGTCCGGTCGGCGTGCCGGAGGCATCGGGGCCGTTTCCGGTGTACAAGGTCACGTGGACCTGTTCCGCGGCGCTCAACTGGGCGCCCGCGATAGGGGCGAGGACGACCAGGGCCAGAAGGATGGGGATCGCAGTCGCGATGGTGAATCGCCGCCCCGTCGGTTCATGCGGTTGGTGCATATACGGGTGCCAGATGAAAACGTGAGGATAATGTTTTCGCCGCACCCGAGTGGGGCGCCAGGGTGTGCGGGGGATTGTTTGTCCGGATATGTGCAATGGGGCGACGGATGCGATCGGGGTGCGCGAGCCAAGGAATCTGCGGGGGCCGCGAGGGGTGGGTGTGGCGCTTGCGGCCCGAACAAGCCCACCCCGGACCGTGCCTTGCACGCCCCCGATGCGACACCCCGCGGCGTTCCCGGATCGCGCGCCCCTCACGGCGATTCGAACTTCGCAAGGATCGCCTTCAGCACTTCGCGCTCCTCCCCCGTGGCACGATTCTCGAGCCGCCGCAGGATGAGTTCCGGCGTCGACCGCGCGCGGTAGTTCATGCGC
>JBFILE010000086.1:0-12387 GCA_041599855.1 Thermoplasmatota archaeon | reverse complement strand
GACGACGCGTTCGAGGGCGCGCTCGTCCTCCTCGGCCGCCTGGCTCATGCGGGCAAGCACTCCGGCGAGGGCAGGGTCGTGCACGTGCTCGACCAGGCTCCGGAAGCGTTCGCTCCGGATATGGTTCTTCATGATGAGAAGCGTCCGGATATGATCCAGTGCCGTGTCATGCTGGGAGATCGCGGCCGTCACTTGCGACACCTCACTCGATGATCGTGCATGCGTGAGGGCCGTTACCGAGGGAGGGTCTATGGTTTTTCGAACGTTCGTGAAACCATGGCCCCAGCGTCCCGGACGGGCGCCGGCGTGGCGGGGCTCAGAGCACGTGGGCTTCGGCGAAGTTGCGGCTCGCGGCAACGGCGGTGGATGCCTGCGTGCGCATGCGGGCCAGCACATCATCGGGGAACCGTTCCCGGATGCCGACGTGGAACCACCACTTCTCGCCTTCGCCTTCCGCGATGGGGGTATCCGGGTTCAGGTCCACGGCTTCCCGCACGGTCTTGATGGTGAAAGCGCGCGCGAAGCGTTCGAAGCCTTTCACGTCCGAGATGCTGACGCCCATGATCCCGGCAAGCGCGAGGCCGAGTTCACTCTGGGCTTCCTCGGCGTCGAAGCTCTTGCCCCTCCAGCGGGAACGTGCGCGTGCCTCGACGACGAAGTGGTCGGGGAAGTCCGCAAGGCACGAACGGCAGAATACCACGATGCGCGCCATGCGGGCGCGGGCGAAAAACGTTCGCACGGCGAGCAAGGGTCGCGCTGGCGGTCCGTGGCGTCTGCCGGTGCCGGCACGGAGCGAGCCACAACGGTTCTCGCGCGCGCGATCGGTGGCGGTGCGGCACCCGACCGGCCACCACCACCACCACACCACCACCACCGCTACCACCACACCACCACCATCACATTCCTGGGCACAACGCAAGGGACTACCGCCGCCGAGGAGGCGGGGGCCGGGATGCCATGGGCCCAGGGCGGCGAATTCACTACCGCCCGGAGTCGGCACTGGGAATCCCTTTATACCGCGCCCACGCGTCCCGGGACCGATCCCGATGATCGATTTCAGCCTCACGGAGGAGCAGCGGGCCATCCAGAAGGCCGCCCGCGAATTCGCGGAGAAGGAATTCCCGAAGTACTCCAAGGACTGCGACCTTCACGAGAAGTTCCCCGTCGACCTCCACAAGCAGGTGGCCGCCCTCGGCTTCATCGGCATGACCCTCCCGAACGAGTACGGCGGCGCCGGCCTCGGCATGATCGAGTCCTCCATCGTCATGGAGGAATTCGCGCGTGTCGACGGTGGCCTCGCCGTGGGCGTGTGGAGCGCGGATTTCGGCAGCGAAGCCGTGGCCCGCCTTGGCACCCCGGAGCAGAAGCAGGCGTGGCTCGCGCCGATCACGACGGGGGAAGCCATCATGGGCGCCGCCATCTCGGAAGCGGGCGCCGGGAGCGATGTCGCCGGTGCCACGTGCACCGCGGAGAAGGATGGGGACGACTACGTCATCAACGGCGCGAAGATGTGGATCACGAACGGCACCGTCGGCCAGCTCTTCGTGACCCTCGTGGCGACGAACCCGACCGCGCCGAAGCGCCACGAGCGCTTCAGCCTCGTCATGATCCCGTCCACGGCGGAAGGGTTCAAGGCGAACAAGATCCACGGCAAGCTCGGCATCCGCGCGTCCGACACCGCGGAGCTTCAGCTGGACAACGTGCGCGTACCCCAGTCCAACCTCCTCGGCGAGGAGGGCAAGGGCTTCTACTACGTCATGGAGTTCTTCAACAACACGCGCATCGGTGTCGCCGCGCAGGCGGTCGGCATCGCGCAAGGGGCCCTTGAGCAGGCCACGTCGTACGCGGCGCAGCGCCAGGCGTTCGGCCAGCCCCTCGCCGCCCTCCAGGGCGTCCAGTTCAAGCTCGCGGAGATGGCGACCCGTGTCGAAGCCGCGCGGCAACTCACCATGAAGGCCGCGTGGTACAACGACAACGGGAAGCCCGACCCCATGGCGTCCAGCATGGCGAAGTGGTTCGCGGGCGAGACCGCCGTCCACGTGTGCGACGAGTCCCTCCAGATCCATGGCGGCATGGGCTATACCAATGAAATGCCCATCGAGCGCTTCTACCGGGACGCGAAGGTCACGGAGATCTACGAGGGCGCAAAGGAAGTGCACAAGCTCATCATCGCGCGCCAACTGCTCGGGCAACTCCGCCGCTGAGCCGTGATGCGGGGCGCCGTCCCGTGAGGGGCGAGCGGGACCGGCGGCCCCGCGCGGGGCCGAGGATTACCGGCTGGTGCCGGGCGATGGCGCGCGGCAGTCGGCCGGCGATGCCCCCCACGGTCGGCCAGTCGCCATCCGACATTCGACGGACGACCGCCTGACCACGGCGTCCGTCGAGCCCCGCGCGAGGCGCGCGGGGCACTGAACGGGGAGATGTCGCGATTGTACCCGGAGGCGCGGCCGGCCGGCACGACGTTCCCTTGTTCTCACACCTTGGTGGCGCGCGTCAGCAGGTACTCGAACGTCACTTCGTTGTCCTGGAAGTAGCGGTCGAAGATCGCCTGGATGTTCCGCGCGAACGCCTGCTGCTTGGCGGGGTCGCTGCTGAGCTTTCCGAGGGCGACGACGAAGGGCCCGTAGGACGTGCGGAAGAGGTCCCACAGGTGCCCGGAACTGAGCATGGGCCATGCGACGGAGCCTCGCTCGAAGTGGAGGTCCGTGACCGCGGAGCCGAGTCGCTCGCGCACGATTTCCGGTACGCCCCATTGGATCGGCGGCGAGGCGCCCGGCGGCGGCGGGAGGACGGCGCCGACGGCCTTGATCATCTGGCCGACCGCACTCTCCGGGGGCCACGTGACGAATGCGATGCGCCCGCCCGGCTTCGTGACCCGGATGAGTTCACGGGTCGTCGCCTCCGGGTCCGGCGCAAACATGTGGCCGAAACTGGAGAGGACCACATCGAAGGACGCATCCGCACACGAGAGGGCTTCCGCATCCTCTTCACGCCACGTGATTCCCTTCACCTGCGCGAGCGCGGCTTCATCCTCGGCCACCGCGAGGAGGTCGGGAGTCAGGTCGACGCCGGTGACGGTTGCGCCGGCGCGGGCCGCCGTGATGGCGGTGACACCGGTTCCGCAGGCGACATCGAGGACCGAGTCGCCGGAGCGCACACCGGCCGCCTTGACCAGATGCGCGGATGCCGGGGGCAGGAACTGGGCCACGGCACGGTAGTCGCCTTCCGCCCACGTCTTCCGGGCGCCTTGTTTGATGTCCTGGTTTGCAGTCATGCAATGGGACACGGTCCCGGAGCGGGGATGTATCTGCTGTCAGCCGAATTACTGGTTCCGGAAGTGTTCCGGACGAACGCCGAACCGGCACGCCATGCCCGGTCGCAACGGCACTGGTCGCACGGGACTGTGCAAGGGAAGCGGCGACGGGGCCGATCAGAACGCCCGGGTTTCGCTCACGCGTTGCTCGATGGCGGCATCGATCCATCCGCTGTGGTCGTAGAGACCTCGGAAGAACCACGCCTCCACCCGGTCCACGCCCGGGATGGCCGCTGCCTGCTGACGAAGTTGTTCGACTTGCGCGGTGCTGCGGGCGAAGAGGAGCACATCGAGGTGCCCGAGGGCCGGCGAGGATGGAACGTACGCGTACACGTAGTTCCCGTCGAGGTCGGCAAGGAGCTGCCGGGTCGCGTCCTTGAACGCGCCCGGTTGCACATAGAGGAGGATGGTGAAGAAGACGAGGCCTTCCGCCTTGCTCGGGTCCAGCATGGGAACGGTGAAGAAGCTCCCCTCCTCCGCCATGCGGGCGTACCGGGTGCGGACGGTCCGGCCGGTCACGCCGAGCGCATCGCCGACGTCGTCGAGGGAGCGGTTCCCGTTCGGCCGAAGCGCCTGCAGGATCCGCCAATCAAGGTTCGTGAGGGCGCGCTCGACGAGGGGCATCTCGCGGTCGTAGAACTTGATGGGACGCTTCTCGGCCGTGAGCTTGGACAATTCGCCGAGGGTGGCCTCCAGCGCCGCGGGGTCGCGATGGGTGAAGTCCACGCAGAATCCGCGGCCGAGGAAATCATGGACCTCGAGGAATCCGTCGAGCGCCGAGATGGCTTCGATGGCCGCGGGCTTGTCATCGTCCGGCGGGAGGCTGAAGTAGTACGCGCTCCCCGCCAATCCGAGATGCCGCAGGTTCGGGATGAGCCCGTAGCCTGCGATCACACCGATCTCCTCCATGCGCGCAATGCGCGCCTTGATGGTGTTCACGGTGACGCCGAGCTTGCCTGCGAGGTGACCGGGCTTCATCGCGTCAGGGTTCTTCGGCCGACGCTCGAACGGCCGCACGCCCATCTCGCGAACAATCCGAACGTCCAGCTCGTCCATGGGGTTCCACGTCCGATCCTCGTGAAAAAATGTTTGTCTCCCAGCGCGTCGCCGGGCCTGCCGATTCGGCCGTCGAACGATTCCGCAACGGGCTCCCAATTATACACCGTGCCACCTGAAACCTTGACCCCGTTAGAAATTGACGCACCCAACATGCGATACCTGGTTCGCCCTTGGCCGCGTCGATGATGCGCGGAAGAACGCAGCCGAACCGCCTCGTGTACCTTGCCATGGCCGCCCTCCTGATCGCGCCCTTCGCCCAGGTGCAGGCCGCGGTCGGAGACACGGACCTGGACCCGCCGAACCTGTTCGCGCCGGAGACTCCGTCGGACCCGTCGCCGGCCCACGGCGCCGTCCACGTGGTTCCCCCGGTCATCCTCAGCTGGGAGACGAGCGACCTTGACGGCGACACGCTCCGGTCCACGGTGTATCTGGAACGCGATGACGGCTCACCCGACGACGTGGTCTGCAACCGGACCACGGCCACCACATGTGACCCGGGCACCCTCGACACCAACGCCCGCTACTTCTGGCGCGTGAAGGTCGAGGACGGCAAGCACACGGTCTGGGGCCCGACTTGGCGCTTCGAGACGGTGAACCTGCCTCCCAGCGTGCCGTCGAACCCCATCCCTGCGCATCAAGAAGGAAACGTGTGGCGCCACACGCACCTGGCATGGACCGGCGGGGACCCGGATTCCACGGGTGTCCATTACACCGTGACCCTCGCCGCCGGTGACGTCGGCCCGTTCCAGCTTGTCTGCTCCGGAACGGCGCCGAACTGCGATCCCGGCACCCTCGAACCCGAGACCACGTACCGCTGGCGCGTGGATGCCCGCGATGAGGACAGTGTTGTCGTTGGTCCGGAATGGACGTTCACCACCGACGAAAACCACTGGCCCTCACCGGCGTCCGGCCCCAGCCCCTCGAACGGGTCCCAAGGTCACGCATCCAGCGAGAGCCTCGCATGGCAGGGCGGCGACCCGGACGGCGATCCGGTGACGTACACCGTGTTCCTCGACCCCGTGGGCACCGCCGCCGAGCTTGTCGTCTGCACGACGACCAGCCTTGCATGTGCGGTGGATGCGCTGGCGTCCGGCACCACGTATTCGTGGCGCGTGGACACGGATGACGGACTCGTGACGACCCGTGGTCCCGTCTGGGTTTTCGACACGCGCGCCAATGAAGCGCCCGTGATTACACCCCTCGACGTTGTGCCCGGTCAGGACGCCCTCGCATGGACCGCAGCGGATGCGGATGGGGACCCCTTGACGTACCGGGTCGATTTCGCCCGCGGGGACGATGCCCTCGCACCCCTTTGTGACGGAATCACGGTCCCCTCGTGCACCCTCCCCGCCCTCACGGACGGCACCAAGTACCGCTGGCGCGTGACCGCAACCGACGCCTACGGACCCCACGAGGGGACGGTCGAGGGATTCAAGACCCCGGAGAACCCGATCCCGGACACTCCGACGGGGCCCACACCCGAGCATCGGGCCCGCGGGGTTCCGCGCGCAGCCACGGTGACGTGGACGGCGGCCGACCCTGCGGGCGAACCACTCCGCCACACGGTGCTTGCAGGTCAAGGGGATCACGTGGACCTTCAGCCCGTCACCGGTTGCATTGGCCTGACGACGACGCAATGCACAATGAACGATCTCGCGTACGGGACGAACGTGTACTGGCGCGTCATGGTGGATGACGGGACCCACACCGTGACCGGACCGACGTGGACGTTCAAGACCCTCCACAACAGCGCCCCGGGTGCGCCGAGCGGTGCCGTGCCCGGAAACGAGGCGCTCAACGTGCCCGTCTCGCAGCACCTTGCGTGGACCGGTGGCGACGCGAACGGCGATCCCGTCACGTACACGGTTCATCTGGACGCTTGGGATGCGACGCCGGAAACGACAGTCCCGGGATGTGTGGGCATCACGTTGACGACGTGTGACCCCGGCACCCTGGCGAGCGGCACCCGGTACCATTGGCGCGTGGATGCCGATGACGGTTTCGAAACAACACGGGGGCCCACGTGGACGTTCACGACGCCGTGGGATGGCATCGGCTCCTCCATGGCATGGGGCTTCGATGCGGACGACGGTTTCGAGAAGGTGAACGACCAGCAGTTCAGTGAGATCCTCCGGAACCCGTTGACCGCGAACGTGCTCATGCGGAGCGACGGTCGCGATGCCGGGAACGAGGAGTACCGCCGCGAACTGCCCACCGCCCTCGGGCGCGACCGCAGCTTCCGTGCCGATGTCGACATCGTGTGGAACGATGCCGGCGAGAACCAGCCCGCGAACCTGCTCGTCCTTTCCGCCCCCGGCGACCTGGACACGGATGCGAACCCCTTCGCATTCCAGTGGGCGCATGCGAGCACACCGGGCGGAAGCGAGACCGAACTCACGACCCCGACGCCCGGGAAGGGCGAGATGAAGGGCGGCACTCCCGGGATGGGGAAGGCGATGCCCGCGTTCGGGACCACGTTCGTTCCGGAGCCCGGGGATGCGTACCGATTCACCCTCGAATACGCGGCGGAGACCCGGGTCCTGACGAAGCGGCTCGTGCATGTGGCGACAGGTGTCGAGCAGGCGTCGAGCACCGGCGTGGTGGAGCCTCCGGCGGAGCCCATGACACTCATCGGATTCGCATCCGAAGGTCGCAGCCTGCCACCGACCGCCATTGGTGGCGCGCAGGAGGTCGTGCTCGACAACGCCCGCATCCGGTGGTCCGCGCCCGCGGCGTCGTTCCTGCCGGCCGGGACCGTGCCCGCGGATGGCGCCTCCGGCGTGCCGGCCGCGTCCGCCGTGCTCCGGTGGGATGACGGGTCCGGCGTCTTGGCCCATCGCGTCCTGATGGACACGGCGAACCCGCCCACGGCGACCGCGTGTGCGACTGCCATCGCCTCCTGCGATCCCGGCATCCTGCTCGAAGGTACCACGTACCATTGGCGCGTGGAAGCGGCCGACGGGTCCGGAAGCCCGGGCCCCGTGTGGACGTTCACGACGGCGCGGACGAATCAGCCGCCCACGGTGCCGGGTGATCTCTTCCCGGCGGCCGGCGCGACCGACATCGGCATCGGGACCGTGCTCTCATGGTCCGGCGGCGATGGTGACGGGGATGCCGTCATGCACGACGTGTTCGTGGACACGGTGAACCCGCCGCGGATCCTTGAGTGCCGGACGGTGACGACGACCTGCGACCCGGGCCTCCTCGCATTCGGCACCACCTACTATTGGCAGGTCGTGACGACCGATGTCCACGGCGGAGTGACGCCGGGCCCGGTGATTCCGATGGCCTCGGTGGGATTGCCCGGGATCACGTACTACCATGACTGCGGATCCGCGACCGCCCTTGGTGGCGCTCCCCATTCCAGCTGCGGGTGGGACTTCTCGACGAACCTCAACCTCGTGAGCCTCATCGGTGACGAACTCCGGTTCACGGTGGACATCGATTCGAACGCGTACCGCAGCGGTGAGCGACGCATCGGCGTCGGCTACAACGGGAACAACGTGGGAATCGTGGCCCGCCAGTACTCGAGCGACTCGTACCGCTTCGACGTGGCGATCAAGGGCATCGATTTCCTGAGCGGGGAATCGAGCGGATGCCGAACCACCATCACGTTCACGCCGCGCGTCGTGAGCGGCAGGGCCTACGACATCCGGTACTCGAACGGCGGCGGTTTCGACTCCTGGGATCCGATCTACGTGGAAGCGGACCTCGCGTCCCCCCTGACATCCGGGTACTCGAAGACGATCAAGGCCACGTGGTCCCTTTGTGCGGATGGCGAACAGCGGGCCACGTACCGGGTCATCGTGGAACAGTTGAGCGGGTTCAGCAGGATTCCCCTGATCCGCGTGGACGACACGAAGGTCAAGGACATCACCGGCATCCCGTCCACCATCGACGTGGAGTGGACGACACCGGCCGCGGGCACGGAGGGCATCCTCGACATCGACCTTTCATCGGCCGGAGCAGACGGATCCATCGTGCTTGACGGCGGATCGATCGCCGTGATCGACCTGTTCCGGTACACGACGCTCCGCTACACGGTCAACGCTGCCGGCACCATCGACACCATGAATCTCGTGGGATCGACCTCCACGAGTCGCGGGACCGACGTCCGGTATGTTGCGGCCGGGTCGGGGTCGGATCTGACGATTGTCGACGTGGACCGCCTCTCGTACGTGGACATCGATGTGAACCTCCTCACCGAGGTCTTCGACGCTTACGGGACGTTCCGATCGAGCGGCCGACTGGGCGCGTACGCGTCGTTCGGCCGGGCCACGGGCGGGTCGACGGTCATCACGGGGACGTACGGCGAGACCCTTGCGACGAACCTCAAGGACGTGGACCTCGTGGTGAACACCGCGACAGGTGACATCGACCTGACGGCGAACTTCCATTCCTGGAATGGTGGATTGTCCCTCGAGATCCAGTCGAAGAAGAACGCGAACGACGTCGATTGGAGGATCACGGCGGTCGCCTCGTCCCTCGATACCCTCCAGGTCGACCTCAAGAGCGCGGAGGACATCGAGATCAACAAGGTATACTACAGGAGCGGCAACCCGGGCGCGACCGTGGTCACGTTCATCCAGGAGGGGACCGGCACCTTGACCGTGAACGGGATTCCGGCCGGTTACTCGATCACAGGGAAGATCGACCGCGACTCGTTCGGCACCATGCAATCGGTGGAGGCGAACGCGCCCGTGGGTGTGGGCGAAGTGAAGTGGCTCGGAACGCGCGGCGGGACCGGCAGCGAACTGAAGGAGGTACGGCTCACCAACGGAAAGTACGTGAAGACACGCTTCGTCGGTACCGATCTCTACGTGGACGATGTCAAGTTCCTGACGGAACAGGGCACCGTATACGTGGAGAATTACGGCGTCGGCGGCGTCGTGTCCGGCGGCCGCGAGACGTACACGGACACGATCAGCGGGTCGAAGTTGACGCGCGCGCAGTTCTGGAACCGGGTGGCGGATCCGCAGATCCGGATGGCCGCGACGATGAAGTCCGGCTACAAGCTCTCGTTGACGCACAAGGAACTCACGCCGGGCAACGGTGTACAGGAGTTCGGGATCGCGCGCTACTGCAATGAGCCGTGGCCGGATACGGGCACGTACATGGCGATCTTCGAGAGTTGGGATGATGACTGCATCGGGTCCTCCGCATGCAGCACGGTGCACTACTCCACGTACGGGTGGGGCAGTGCGAACGTGAAGTTGTGTTCCGGCAAGTGGGAGTGATCCCGTACGGGGCAGGGGGTCGGCGCATGCCGGCCCCGGCGGGCGCCGTCGGCGATGGACGGCGGCGCCCGACCCGGTTTCGGGTGCGTGCGATGCGTTCGGAGCCGCGTCATGACGCAGCCGCCTCATGGTCCCTGCCGAACCCCCGGACAACAGGTGCGGAGTCGTGCGCAGACGGACGGCACCCGGATGACGCCGTGCACGACGTCAAACCGGCATCGCCTTTTTCCCGGGTCGGCCTCATGGCGGCCCCTTGATCGGCACCGCCCCTGCCACCGCCATCTTGGGATGGATCATCGTCGCATCCCTCGTCACGTTCACCCTCACCGTCCTCGACAAGGTGCGCGCCCGGCGCAACCAGCTGCGGATTCCGGAGCGCACCCTGCTCACCGCAGGGCTCATCGGTGGGAGCCCGGGCCTCGTCGCGGCCATGGTTCTTGCGCGCCACAAGACGCGGAAGGCGTCGTTCCAGTTCCGGGTCGCGGTCGTGATCGCGGTCCAGCTCGGGGTCGTGATCGCAGTGCTCGCGGCGACGGGCAACCTGTGATCGGGCAGGTGGACCGAAATCGCTAAAGCGCGATACGGCCAGAACGGTTGCCGTGGTTGGCATCTCGCTTGCTTCCCCGGCCGTCCGGCAGGCTGCCCTCCGTGGGGTGATCGCGGGTTTCGTGGGCATGGCATTGTTCCTTGTTCTCCATGCGTTCCTCGTGCAGCCGATCTGGACGCGGGCGGATGGTCTCCTGCGAGGCCTCGGTGTTGCAGTCGTCGGGGGCGCGGTGGTGGGCGTCGCGTTCGATCGCGTCCGCGCGCACATGCCGGGGGGTCCCGTTGCGGCGGGCGCACTGTTCGGCCTCGTCGTGGCCTTGACGCTGGTGCCGTTCATCTTGGCGAGTGCCCTCCGCATCCATGGTGTTGGTGTAGTTCCGTGGTTGCTCGTTCTGATCCTCCTTGAGTTCGGGGCCGTTGGCGCTCTTGCGTGGAGTGTGGATGGCATGGGCACGGGGCGGGATGGCGGGCGGCGGGCCCTCATGGTGGCGGGGAGTGCGTTCGTCCTGAATGCGTATCCGGGCGTGTTCCTCCTGTCGCTTCCGGACCTGATTCCGGATCGGGTGCCGGATCCGTTCCCGCAGGGGCTGGCGCTGTGCGTGATCTATGTGGTGTGCGGGGTCGTGGTGGGGGCGTTGTCGCGCGCGGCACCGGCGATGGATGAGGATGCGGCTGCGTCCACGTGAGTGTGTGGGGCCCCCGTTGGGTGTCCGTTCCTGGCCGCCCGGAGCAGGTCCGTTGTAGCAGGCTGGGCCCGCGCGTTGCACGGGGCGCGACCCATGGCTGACGGCGTTCCGCACGCACGCCCTGACGTGTTCACGCATCGACGTGTCCTACGTGTTCACGCGCGGCGCGCTACGCTGTCCCGCGCCGACCCCCTCATGCCTTGACGCGCTGACGAATCCTGCGCGCTGGCGCATGCGCGCCCTCACTTGCCGCTGGTCGGGTCCTCGATGTGGGGCGGGTCCATGAGGTTCGTGTCCCACGCGTGCAGGCGGTCCGCGTTGACGAGGATGTACAGGTTGAATGGGAGGGTGGCGCGCATCCAGTGGGGGAGGTCGCGGGGCCAGTCGCCTCCGGTGTTCACGATGTTTCCGAGGCCTTCGCGTTCGGCGTTCCCGGCGGTTTCCATGGTGAAGCTGGGGACACGTTGGGTGGCGTACACCCAGTCCATGCTGCCGCCGCCGTGGTTGTAGCCGACGCATTCGCCGGTGCCCCATGCGGCTTCGCCGGCGCCGAATTCGGTGTTCGTGGTGGTCCACCGGTAAACGGTTTGCATGACGTCGTGTTCGGCTTGGGGAATGGGGAATGGGCCTTCGCGGGCGACCCAGGGTCCGAAGACGCAGTGGAGGTCGGTGTGGTGGGTGATGTAGGTGGTGAGGCGGTCGCCGAGGGTGAGGATGGTGTCGCGGATGGCGCGGCTTTCGGGTTCGCTGAAGGGTTCGTTGCCGGCGTATTCGACGTTGTGGTCGCCGTCGAAGCAGGTGTTCATGTTGCCGGGTTGGCACCAGGCGATGTCGTAGTTGCGGTTGAGGTTCACGCCGTTGGCGTTCGTGCGCGTCTGGACGATGTAGCCGTCGGGGTTGACGAGGGGTACGAGCCAGATTTCGTGGCGGTCGACGAGGTCGCGGATGGTGGCGTTCGTTGCGTGGTTGGCGAGGATGAAGTCGGCGAGGAAGAGGACGCTTTCGACGCCTTCGACTTCGTTGGGGTGGTGGCCGCCGTCGAAGAAGGGGACGGGTTTGCCGGATGTCTTGCCGCCCGAGTTGGCAGATCCGTCCGCTGCGTCGGCACGGTCGGTGCTTGTGATGATGAGGGCGCGGATGGGGCGGCCTTCGCGGCTTTTCCCGATCTCTTCGATGCGGGTAAGGTGGGGGTGGGCGGCGGCGAGGGCGTCCACGTGGGTGCGGATGTCGTCAAGGGAGTGGTAGCCGCGGGAGGCGCTGTAGGTGACGGTGTACCAGTCCATGTCGGGGAACGCAAGGGGTGTGTCCGTGAGGGTGCCGACGGGGTTGTTGCCGGGGGTGGTGCCGGGGAGGGGTGCCACGCAGCCGGCGAGGTGGATGGTTGCGCCGGCGATGAGGGCCGCGGGGGGTAGGGTCAGCCGGGGCTGCATGGGGTGTCGATGCGGGCGGGGGTTGAAGAAGGTTGGCCGCAGCGAAGCGGTGGTGGGGTGGCGGGGTGCGATGCCCGCGGTGCGCGTGGGCCCCCTCGGCGCCGGGGCTCTTGGCG
>JBFILE010000085.1:0-12480 GCA_041599855.1 Thermoplasmatota archaeon | reverse complement strand
CGACTTTTCCGACCCTGGTGAAGAATCCGCGGGAGCTTACAAAAATTGGCGAAAAATGCTCCCGCCGGGATTCGAACCCGGGGCGAAAGCTCGAGAGGCTTCCATGTTTGGCCGGACTACACTACGGGAGCGGATGCAGACCTGCAATGCAGGCAGCACACCCCGATGCCGGGGCGGGCGACCCCCAATTCCGGTTCCCCGATTAATAGATTTCGTCGCGGCTCGTCGGCGGTGATTCCGGGGCGGGGCGGAATCGATGACGGGGGCGTGGCGGGATCGATGACGGGGGCGGATGGGTCGGGCTGGCTTGCGCTGGCCGCCGGCCATTGAGTGGGCCCTCCCCCGCCCTTCCATCCAACCCCCCGATGGCGCTCCCGCTGGCCGAACCCTGCAGTTCCAGTCCGCCGAGGCGGGAGCGCCCCAAGGGGCAACGCCCTGTAGAACCATCGCCCACTTTGTGTGTTCTCCGGATGTCACCGCAAGGTGCGGCGCAGGGCCGGAGCGGTTCCGTTCCCGCCCGGCCGGAACCCACCCCGCCTTCAGGTGGATCTGCCGCCGGATCGGTTCTTCCGCGGCCAGCCTTCGATCCCGCGCCTGCCGCCGCGGCCAGATTCCAAGGGGCCCACGCGCGCGCCGCCGCCGCATTCCCCCCGTGGTCAGCGGTCGGTCGATGGATACGCGGTCGGGTCCGCGCGTCACGAGTGCCGCATCTTCCCGACGAGGTTGATCTCGTTCCCGTCGCGGTCGGCGTAGATGTAGAAGAATCCCATGTCTTCTTCGCTGGGTGCGCGGCGCAGCGTCCACCCGGCGTCTTCGACGTGTTTGCATGCGCGTTCAACGTCGTCGTCGACGATGGTGAATCCGATCGCGGTGGCTTCCTCCCCGAGGCGGACGTGGTCGGCGGAGTGGAGGACGATGTTGGGGGCGCCGTCCATGGCGAGGATGGCGAACCCTTCCATGGCGCGGAGCGGTTTGTACCCGAGGGCGAGGTACAGGGGGACGTTGGCTTCGACGTCTTTTGCGTATCGGGTGATGTTGCGGAAGGCGAGGGGGTGGGTGGTCATGGCGCGGCATCGGGCCTCCGCGGTTTCAGGGTTCCTGATCGACAACGTGATTTGCCGAGGGCGCGCTGGGGCCGCCGTGAGCGACCGAGTGGTGTCCCCGGCGGCCGATGACTTCGCGGATGACTTCGAGGCGGAGGATGCGGAGCGGGGGTTGGCGTCGAATCCGCTCGTGATCCTGGCCGTGATCATGGTGGCGAGCATCCTCGGGCTCACGCTCCTGATCCTCGCGTTCCGGTGAACCGGGCGACAACAAGGCTCTTATCGGGCGTGGGGGGCTCGCTTGGCGTTACCATGTCGCCTCCCGGCCGTCTCATCCTTGTCGCCATCGCCCTTGTCTCGACTGCGTTCGCCGGGTGCGTGGCCACGGATCCTGCGTCGGATCCGGTCGACAGCGCCGTGATCGACCCGCCGCGGGGCGAGCTCCCGCTGTTCGCGCTGCCGGCACTGGTGGATGAGGTGCGCGCAGGCGGCGAACCCGTGATTGCGATCACGCCGTCGGGAACGATCTTCGTGTCGTCGCATCCGGGCGGCACCCATTATCATCCGAGCGATGATCCGACGCATCCGGGCGCGGAACTCGTGACGCCCCTTAGCGGTCAGAGCTACATGTGGCGGTCCACGGATGGCGGCGCGTCGTGGTCGCACGTGGGTCTTGCGGGTACGGAATTCGGCCCGCGGTCGACGGGTTTCGGCGTGTCGGACCCGGATTTCACGGTGTTTGCAGATGGCACCATCTGTTTCACGGACCTTGAGGCACTCGCCATGTCGAGCGTGTCGTGTTCGGTGGATGATGGCGTCACCTGGATCGGGAACCCGGTGGCGAGCGGTCGGCCGAATGATCGGCAGTGGCTCGCGTCCTTCGGCGATGACCTGTATTTCACGGCGAATTTCTTCACGGATCACAACCTGCTCGTGTCCTCGGACCTGGGTCTCACGTGGGAGGAGCGCGGGGACACGCTCTGCGCGGGCGACATAGTCGCGAACCCCCGGACGGGTGCGATCTTCGCGGGCTGCGGGGATGGCGTGAGTGTGTCGTACGATGGCGGCTTCACGTTCGAGCTGCGGGAACTCGGGGTGGACCACACGCGCGCCATGACGGAGCCGGCGATCGATGCCGCGGACAACGTGTGGATGGCGTACGCGGACCGGGGCGAGAATGCGTTGACGACGATCGGGTCCCCGGACGATGGCGAGTCGTGGCCGTGGGTGACGAACGTGACGGCGCATTTCCAGGCGTTCGCGAGGGACCTCGGCCTCGGCGATGGTGGCGCGGGCACGTACGTGTGGCCGTGGATCAGCGCAGGCAGCGAGGGACGCTATGCGGTGTCGTGGATCGGCTCCTATGACACGGGGAACAGCCAGGAGATGGATACGGATTGGTTCATCTTCTCGGCGTATGTGCTGGATGCGACGGATGATGTGTCCGGCCCGGTGGTCGTCGTGACGCAGGTCACGCCGGACCCGATCCACCGCGGCCCCATCTGCCAGAGCGGCACGACGTGCCAGATCCGTTCCATGCAGGGGGATGACTCGGGCGATCGGCGGCTCGGGGATTTCTTCGAGACCACGATCGGTGCCGACGGGTACCTCTGGTTGACGTACTCGAACACGCTGGATCGGCCGGATGATGTCATCAGCCACGCGGCGTTCACGAAGCAGACGGCGGGGCCGCGCCTCCTGCTTGAGGGCGACGCCTTTCCGACGCAGGGTTGATCGGCTTCGTGTGGCGGGCGCGGTCGCCGGGATGTCCCCGGCCCCCGCCGCGGGGCGGCCGCGGGTCGTGTGAGACGCCCCCGATGGCGGCCTACCGGCGATGCCGGTGTCGCAGCCGTCGCAAGCCGGGCCCATGCCCGCTCGCGAGCCCTGGATCGCCCCTGGCAATCACCACGGTTTTATCCGGGCGACCGGATGCCCCTTTGTGGCCGGGGGAGCGGAAGGCGCCATCATCAAGGATCTCGCCATCATCATGATCGCGAGCGCCGTCGCGGCCGTGACCGTGTTCCGGTTCCGTCAGCCGGTCGTCCTCGGGTACATCGTGGCGGGGTTCCTCGTTGGCCCGTTCACGCCCATCCCGGCGTTCCTTGACGCCGTGGGACTCGGCCCCGTGGGCACGTTGCCGTTCGTCGTGCAGAACCCGGCGTTCGTGGAGAGTTTCCGTGACCTGGGGCTCATCCTCCTCCTGTTTGCGATCGGGCTCGAGTTCAACGTGGGGCGGTTGCGCACCATCGGGGCCATCCCCGTTGTGGCCGCCACCCTTGAGATGACCCTCATGTTCGGCGCCGGGTTCTCCCTCGCCCAACTCCTCGGCTGGGGCTTCGTGGATGCCTTGTTCCTCGGCGCGATGCTGGCCATCAGTTCGACTGCCATCATCTTCAAGCTCCTCATGGCGTCGAAGGAGCTCCGCGCGAAGCATGGTCTCATGATCACCGGCATCCTCCTCATCGAGGACGTCGCCGCCATCCTGTTCCTCACGCTGCTTCCGTCGATCGCGCTCACGGGCAATTTCCAGTTCGAGGCGTTCACGGTCGTCCTCCTCAAGACCGGCATCTTCGTGGTCGCCGGCCTCGTCCTCGGACTCCTGATCATCCCCCGCATCGTGCGCCGCGTGAGCGACCTGGGCGTGGACGAACTCCTCGTCCTGACGCTGCTTGGCCTTGCGTTCGGGTTCGCGATCCTTGCGGATTCCCTCGGATTCAGCCTTGCCCTCGGCGCGTTCATCGCGGGCGCCATCGTGGGCGACGCACCGAATGCGCATTTCCTCGGCGAGCGCGTGGCGCCGGTTCGCGACATGTTCACGGCCGTCTTCTTCGTGGCGGTCGGCATGCTGCTGGTTCCCGGACTCCTCATCCAGCACTGGATGCCGATCCTGATCATCACGGCGGTCGTCATCGTGGGGAAGTTCGTCGCGGTCTTCTTTGCGAGCTTCGTTGCCGGGCAGGCGCCGGAGACCTCGGTCAAGGTCGCGCTCGGTCTCGCAATGATCGGCGAATTCAGCATCATCCTCGCAACGGTGGGCGCGAGTCTGCCGACCGGAGTCGCAACGAGCGAATTCCTGTTCCCGGTCATCGTTAGCGTCGCCGCGATCACGTCATTCATCACGCCGAACCTGATCCGGCGGAGCGCCGCGGTCACGCACCTCCTTGCGAAGGCGGCACCGGAGACCGTGCGAACGTACGCGAACATCTACAGGGGCTGGACGGGTCGGATCGCATCCGGTGGCACCGGGGACCCGGCGGCCCGCGAGATGCGCGTGTTCGCGGTCCACGTCGCCGTGTACACGATCCTGCTTGTGGCGGTCGTCGCTTCCGCGAGCATCCTCGACGGCGAGATCACGACCATGATCGGCGGTCAGCCCACGGTCGCATTCCTTGTGGTCTGGGTGGGAGCCGCGTTCTTTGCGCTGCCCGTCCTCTTTGCCCTCGTGAATGACCTCCGCCGCCTCATCGATGCCCTCGTGGAGCGTGCGATCCCTAGCCGCATCCGGACGGCGCGGCAGGCGGCGAATGCGGCGAAGGTGCTGAAGCGGACGTTCTGGTTGGCGGGCGCGGTCGTCGTGGTCGCATTCCTGTTCAGCGTGACGGCACCGTTCCTGCCGCCGTTGAATCTCCTCCTTCTTGCCGGGGCCATCGTGGGCCTGGCCACGGTTTTCCTCTACGGCGCCATGCGGGACCTCGAACACGAGGTGCACGGCGCCGTCCGCCGCGTGTTCACCGGTGGCGAAACCGACGAGCGTGGGGGCGTGATGGCCGCCATCTCCAAGCGGGCCCCGACGCGGGTGAACTGGGGGCAGGTCGCCATCGAGGGGGAGAGCATGGCCGCGCATCGCCCCATTCGGGACCTGAACGTGAGGGAATCGACGGGCGCGTCGGTGATCGCGGTCGATCGCCACGGCTCACGTATCGTGAACCCGGATCCGTCCGAAGTCGTCCTCCCGGGGGACAGCCTGGTCCTCATGGGGGAGCCGCCGGAAGTCGAAGCCGCACGCACCCTGCTGTCGACGCCGCAGGCACGCCCGAAGCGCGTGAAGCGTCAGGAAATGGCCTTGGAGGAGGTGCGTGTGGAGGAGGGTTCCGACGTGAGCGGACGAACATTGCGGGAAGGGAACCTCCGGAACGAGACGGGCGCGAGCGTGGTGAGCATCCGGCGCGAGGGCCGGACCATCACGAACCCGGGCGCGGCGGAGACCCTGCATGCGGGAGACGATGTCCTCCTTCTCGGGGATCGGGAACAGGTTTCGCGCGCCAAGGAACGGTTTTCCGGGAACCAGGATTGAGGGCCGATCCCGGGCCCCGACCCATCCATGCCGGCCGGGTGGCATGGGTCGCTCCTGCGGAGGCGCCCGGAATCGCCAGCTTTTCAAGGACGACGGCAACTGGAGCGTCCATGGCCCGACACGCCGACCTCGTGATCGTGAATGCCCGCATCATCACGGAGGACGAGGCGAATCCGGCTGCGGAAGCGCTCGCCGCAAGGGGCGATGTGCTCGTCCATGTCGGGGACGAGGCAGGCGCCCGCGCATGGGTGGGGGATGCCACCCGCGTCATCGACATGGGTGGCCGCGTCGTCCTCCCGGGGTTCGTGGATGCCCACACGCACCTCGTCCAGTACGGCCTTCAACTCCTGCGCCTGAATCTCGCGACGATCGGCACCCTCGATGAAGCGCTGCAGATGGTCCGCGAGCGTGCCAAGCTCACCCCGGAAGGCGGCTGGGTCATCGGGTACGGCTGGGATGAGTCGAAGTGGTCGGAGCGCGTCATGCCCACGCGCGCGGCCCTCGACAAGGTGACCGCGAAGCATCCGGTGCTCCTTGCACGCATCGACATGCACATGGGCGTCGCGAATTCCGCGGCCCTCGCTGCCGTGGGCCTTGATGCCGCGGACCATCCCGATGGGCTCCTCCGTGAGGACGACTTCTACGCCGCCTTCGACAAGGTCACCCCGGCCCTTGCCACCATGGTCCTCGGCCTTGATCGGGCC
The DNA here is from genome assembly GCA_041599855.1 of Thermoplasmatota archaeon. Lineage (GTDB taxonomy): Archaea > Thermoplasmatota > SW-10-69-26 > JACQPN01 > JAJPHT01 > JBFILE01. The sequence goes on along the minus strand of JBFILE010000085.1, from coordinate 6,439 downwards.
ACGCGGAAATGCCACGAGGAAGGGGTCACGAGTTGCCACGTCATCGCGGATGACGCTGATGTGCGGGCACTCCAAGCGGCGCGCCGCGAAGGAAAACTCGGGGTCCGAACCACCCTGTACTATCGCGTCGCGCAGCTGGATGCCGTGCTGGCCACCGGGCTCGAACCGCCGTTCGGGGACCCGTGGATGAAACTCGGCGGTCTCAAGCTCTTCACCGATGGGTCGATCGGGTCCCGCACGGCGGCCGTCGCCCGCGGGTACCGGGACGACCATGCCCACCATGGCGAACTCGTCTACCCGCGCGAAACCCTCCATGCACTCGTCCGCCGCGCCGTGGAAGGGAACCTGCAGGTCGCGCTCCACTGCATCGGGGACGATGCGGTCGACGAGGCCCTCCTTGCCATCGAGGCCGCGGACCCTTCGCCGGGCGCGCGTCATCGCCTTGAACACCTCGAACTCTTCACCGACGAGCACGCCGCGCGCATGAAGGCCGGGGGCATCGTCGCAAGCTGCCAGCCGAACTTCATCGGGGAATGGGGCCACCCGGGCGCCATGTACGAGGAACGCCTCGGCGAATGGGTCGTCCCGGCGCACAACCGGTTCCGCCACCTTCTCGACGAAGGGATTCGGCTTGCGTTCGGAAGCGACCACATGCCCTTCGGACCCCTCTACGGCATCCATTGTGCCGTGAACGCCCCGACGGCCCACCAGCGCATCACCGTGGAGGAAGCGCTTCATGCCTACACGCGCGGTGCCGCATACGCTGCGCGCGACGAGGACCGCGTCGGCGTGCTGAAACCCGGCGCGGTCGCCGACATCATCGCCCTTGCCGAGGACCCCCGGACGGCGCCGGACCGGATCAAGGACAACCGCGTCGTGCTCACAGTGTCCGGCGGCCGCGTCGTCCACGAGCGCGCGGCGTGAACGGGGCCCGGGCCGGCCTCCTGCTTAAATGCCAAGGGGGTGCTCCGGGGAACACATGAAGAAGAAGGGTGAGAAGCTCCCCTCGATCGAGATCACCGGCACGAGCGAAGCCGTCTTCGAGACGCGGGAGGGTCGCCTCGTCAAAGTCTGCGCCGTCTGCAAGACCGAACTGGACCGTGCGTCCGCAATGTGTCCGAACCAGGCCGCCCACGACGCCGCGTAGGGAGGAAGCAACCATGACATATTGCCCGACCTGTGGGGCCCAGATCCTTGGAACCTCATGCTCGAGTTGCGGCTCCGTCGCAAGCCCGACGGCCTCGCACGCCCAAGGGGTCACGGCACCTGCGCGGCCTCCCGGGGTCGTGTCTGAAGGCGTGGCCATCGTCGCGCTGCTCCTGAACATCCTCGTCCTCCCAGGCCTCGGGTCCCTGATTGCCAGCCGCAAGGAAGGGTGGCCGCAGCTGATCATCTTCATCATCGGGATTCCCCTCAGCCTCATCCTGATCGGGATCCCCATGGTCATTGGCGCATGGGTGTGGGGCATCGTGACGGGCGTCCAGATCGTGAAGGAAGCGGGCGCGGCGGCATCCCCCGCGCCGGCTTGACGCCGTTCGCAGCGCTGAAACGTACCACAGAGTCGACCCCGTGGGGACGGTGCAAATGTTAAGGGCCGCCCGGCCACCGGAGACGGTGGAGGCTTACGATGCAGTCACGCCGAGTGCCCGCCATCACGATGCTCGTGCTGATCCTCGCGGGGTCCACCGCCACCGCGACCCATTGGACCGCAGGGGAGAACGGAATCGGGCCTGCGCATGGCGCGACCGCCGAACCGGATCAGGCAGTTTTCCGATTGTCCGGCCATGAACTCGATGGCATGGCGAACGCCGTGACCCACCCGGGACGAAGCGCGGGCGACGGCGGTCTGTTCCTGGATGCCACCCTCGCGGCCCGTTTCGGCATCATCGATGTTCCGTTCGCCCGGGCCCTCGGCGATTTCACGGCGCGACCGACCATGCTCGTCCCTGCGCAGAACCACGCGGAAGCCTGGTACGGGGAATGGAATGACCTGGACCGCGACGGCATCATCGATGACGTGCACGATACCTCCGCAGCGCCCGGGGACGAGTTCGTGTGGCACGGCGCCGGCGACGGAAACCCGGGCGTGGCGGTTGTCATGTTCATGACGCCGCCCATCCCGTCCAACGGCGGCGTCACGGTGGACGCTTCCGGCCTCCGGGCAGGCGGCGTCCTCCTCAGCGGGGCGACGAACCAGACCCGCACGTCCACCCACCAGTTCCAGGACCTCACGGCGCGCACGCGCGCCGAACAGTCGTGGAATGGGCCCACCATCACAAGCCTTGATGCATCCTTCCTGACGAGCATCCAGACGGTGACCGTGGCCGGGGCGCCGGCGGCACCGGGAACCCCGCTCGGGTGGAGCGTCCGCGACCCCGCGGCACTCAGGGACGTCGACCGCTACGAATCCGTGAGTCCCGAGGTCGCGTCATTGTGGGGATCCGCCATCGTGGCCATGCACGAGGCCGACCGGACCCAGCAGGCCGCGCTGCGCCCCGTTTTCGAATCCACCTACGCCGTGCTCATTCCGACCATCACAGGGGCCATCGCCGCCGCGACCGCCATCGCGGGCGATGCGGACGGCTTCGTCCGCGACACCTACACGCCCATCCACCCCAAGGAGCCGAACACGGCCTTCGACGACCACGAAGGCCGCGCCCTGTTCGGGGGAGTCGGCGACCATGCCGGATCCCACAACACGTACGCCGCGTTCGCGGAAGGCTGGCACTTCTTCGCGGACGTCAGGGCCCGGACCCCCGTATGCGCCGGCGCGTACGCGGCTGTGCCCGGGACGAGCACGGAGCAATCGACAGCACTCTGTTTCGGAGCCCTTGCACAAGCGGGCGACGCCCGCGACATCGACCCGGCGGGTGCACAGGCGGGGACCGCACGGTCCAGCGGCGCCCTCCTGTCTTTCGAAGTGGACCCGTTGTTGTGGTTCGACCGCAATGGTGACACCCACATCGGTGCCGTGTGCGATCCGGCGTCCGACGATTTCGACGCGCAGCGGAACACTTGTCGTAACCCGCCGCGGCCGTGGCCCATGCAGGGCGACGGATGGCTGGAGGAGTTGCGCTATGTATGCCGTCTCACGGACGCGACGGGCGGCGGCACCCTGACCGTGCGGCCCGCCGACTGGTCGTCGTGGACGCAGGCATTCCTCGTCCAGGACGCCCGCACGCCGACTGCTGCGGCCTACGGAAGCAAGGTGCTCCCGCTCACCGGCTCGGACCCCGCCATCCTGCGGTGGAACGACGCGTGCTCCGGGAATACGCTGCGGGCACGGGACGCCATCCTGTTCGCCGACGGCGGCTCACGGATCCCGCTGATTGTCAGGACCACCCTCGGGATCGCCGGCTTCGACGATGGCGACGCCGGAATCAGCCTCGGCGCGGAGCGCGTCATCGACGTGGATCGGCTTCCGGCCGCGCTGTAGGGACGGGGGAGGGCATCCATCCCCCATCGAGGGGAGACTCGGCCACCCGTGCCGGCCGGATGGACGGTGCGGGGACCACCGCCCGCACATCCGCGCTCACGCGAACGACGAGAGTTCCTCGTTCCCGATCTCATCGCCGGTGAGGTGCAGCGCGTAGAGCCCCGTGTACCGGTCCGTCGCCCAGATCACGCCGTGGCGAACGACCACGTCCCATGTGTTCGGGATCGGGTGGGCGTTCTCCGCATCGAGGACTTCCGCGTGCCGTTCCAGATGATACCCGAGGACATCGGGTCGCGCCGGGTCTTCCCGGTAGCCGCCGGCAATGATGGTGGCGAGGTCGAGGACCCAGACGCCGCCATGGTTGTACGCCATGTAGATGCGGCCGTCGACGATCTGGAACTGGTGCGTGGTGAGCAGGAGGCCTTGGCTTGCGTGATCGCCGGGGGCCCACCATTCCGCCACGAGTTCCATGTTCCCGTAATCGTCCGCCTTCATGATGTACAGGCTCGGCACCTGGCCTTGTCCGAGGAGTTCGGGGCCGGCCACCACGTAGCGTGTGTCGTTCATGACGACCGCCATGGCGCTGTGGACGTTGCCGGAATAGTGGGTGGCTCCGGCGCCGGTCCACGTCCCGAGTTCCCGGGGTGCTGCGAGGTTCGCAAGGTCCACGACGCGCAGGCCCATGTCCCAGTGGCTCACGAACATGACAGGGTTCCCGGTCACGGGATCGGTCTGGATGGTCTGATCGTGGGGGAGAGGCCCGGGCCCGGTTTCGCCGCTCCGCGTGGTTTCATCGAGGCCTTCCTGGGACTGGGGCGAGTACTGGCCGACAGGGGTCAGGCGGCGGGTCCCAAGGGCATCGTCCACAGGGTCGAAGAACAGGATGGTTTCGCCCGTGCAGGCGAGATGCTCGCCGTTGTGCTTCCAGTAGCTGAGCATGTGGCACCCGCTTGCGGCGACGGGCGTCTGGGACACAAGGACGGGCTTCGTCTTGTCCTCCACGTTCCACACCCACACGCCGTACCGGCCGAGCGCGTCCTGGAGCCCCGTCGGCGTGCCCGTGCGGGTGCCGGCCTGGCTTGCGGCGTACAGGAACTTGCCGTCGTCATCGATCTTCACGTCCACGACGTACGCGTTCGGCATCTCGCCGCGGCCGACAACGACGGGATTCGTGGCATCGGTCACGTCCACGATGACGAAGCCGGGAAGGGACCCGCGCCCGATCACCGCAATGTACGCGTAATCGCCGAGCCAATCGATCTCCCCGATGTACGTGAAGGGTTTCCCGTCATCGCCGAGTACGTTGAACCCGAGTTCATGCATGGACGCGGTCTTCAGCGCGTGCTCCGCCGGGTCTGCGTGATCGTGGGAATCGAGGATCGGGTCGAGGAAAGCCTCGACCGTGTTCATGGCATCATCCGGATCCGGAAGGGCCTCTTCCGGGGAGATGCATCCCGCCGCGACGAGGGCGGCGATGATCAGCAAGGGACCGCGCATGGTCGCGACCACAGGGGCCGGCGTATAAAATCATTCTTGAGGTGCAGCCTCCCGGAGACGGTGGGGAGGCAGCACAGCCGACATGCGCCGCGAACCGGGCGGAGCGCGGGCGGGCTCCGCGACATGGTCGGCGCCCGGGTGCCGGCCTGACGGCGATGCGCCCCGCTCCCGGAGATGGGACGTGAGCGAAGACGTGGAACGCATGTCCCCCGCTCCGATCCCAGTGCATGATCGCCGCATCCTCAAGGACCCAGTGTCGAAGAAGTCGGAATCGAGCCGATGCCCCGGGAGGCCGTCGACGGGGCCAAGGTGAAGTCCCACGAATCCATCCTCCCCATCGGGGCGATGCCAGGCCCCCGACGTTCAGGTCAATCCGACGCAGGACGAATCCAGCCGCCAGGCCGATGGCAAGGCGGAACGACCTGGAACCTTGCGACGAACGGACATTGGCGGACACGGCCGTTTCCCTGTGACTGCAACGCCGCCATGCGGTCCCCGTCCGTCCGAGCGTATTCAAGAGTGCCGCAAGCGCACGCGGAAACGAAAAAACGGGGCATCGCGCCATCCCGTGGACAGCGAGTCATCGTGATCAGTCAGTCGGGCACCGGATGCCAGGGCCGCGTGGGAACAAACCACGCGACCCCGGAACTCGGGATCCCGATTGCAGGAACGCTCCGCACCAAAGGGAGGAAGGCTCGGTGCGTGCCCGCAGTTGAGCAGGAAACGCACGCGGCTTCCCCCTTTTCCCGATTACCCACGAGAACGCTACAACAACATGTCTAGTCGCAACCATTGCCATGCGGAACGGGCGAGTCCGATCGAATCGTTCGAGGCCCGAACCGCAAACAGCGGGGCAGTGGCACCAACGCCAAGCCAGTTCCAAAACCTCAACCATCACGGAACCATTCCGGACCCTTCATGGATCTGCGTCTGCGCCCCATCCCCCTCGACAGCACGCCCCCGCGCCGCGGGGAGCTCCGCCGCACGAGGCCTTGACCATGCAACTCCGCATCACCGCAGCCAGCACCCTCGCACCCGACCAGCTCTACGCGTGGTGGACCGATTACCAACCCGGCAAGGACGACCACCCGGTCGGATCCCAATGGTGGATCGGTGGTCGCGTCATCCACGAACGCGCGCCCGGCGTCATCGAGATGGTGGACGACATGCATGTGCTCGGACTCATTCCATGGAAGGAGCGCGTCGTGGCACGCCTCGAACCCGCGCGGCTCCGCGTCCACGTCGAGGGCGAGAACGCCTTCGCCACCTTCACCGGCGAATACCGGTTCCAGCAGGCAGCCAACAGGTCGGGAACCGACGCCAGCTTCATGGGTGCTGTCCGACCCAAAGGGCTCCTCCAGAAGGGCGAACGCTACGGGCGCCCGCTGATCCGCTTCATCGTGGCGAAGGACCTGGAAATGCACCTGCGCGAAGCCGAGCGGGAGCTTGCGGCCGATCCAACCCCGGAAGCACATTGAACGCCGCCTCGATCGGCGCCGGACGGTG
>JBFILE010000084.1:0-12485 GCA_041599855.1 Thermoplasmatota archaeon | reverse complement strand
CGGACGGATCCCTCGACATGGGTGTCGCGGACGGCAAGGATGAGGCATATTATGCGCGGGCGGAGGCCGGCGTGCGACGACTCTCCGCCGACTGGGGCGTTCCTCTTGCGAGCACCCTCACGCGGGACGTGGACAGTTTCGATGCCCAGAAGCTGGGCCTCTGGATCCGCGACCGGTACGGCGACGATGCATTCGACACCTTCCACGATGCCGCCTTCGAGGCGCTGTGGACCGAAGGGCGCGACATCGGCTCCGCGGACGTTCTCGTGGCCCTTGCCGGTAATGCCGGCGCCGACACGACCGAGGCGCGCGCAGCGCTCACGGACCCGGCGCAGGACGATGCCCTCCGGGCGGCATTCGCATCCGCAGCCCGCATGGGAATCCACGCGGTTCCCACGTGGATCGTCGGAGGGGAACCAGTGCCCGGCGCGCTTCCGGAGGCCCAATGGGTCCGTTTCTTCGGACGGCCATGACACCAACACGGCTGACTCCAACCGATATTCCTTGACAGCTGGGCGTGCGCCGTCGCCGCCGCATTCGACGTGGCAGGCCCGCGGATCGTAGGCGGACATGTCGGGAAAGGGCCGACCGGTCGCGCGGATGTCTGCTGCCGGACGGAGTCTGTCCCACGGGTGCGGACAAAACCGTTATCATGCCTCGCCCCGTGGTTGGCGTGGGGCATGAGTGTCCTCGGGGGGCTTCAGTTGAGGAACCAGACTCCGCACCGTCCGCGCCGCGCGATCGCGCCGACGGTCCATCATCTCGTATTCGCGGGGACCGTGGGCGTCGCCATGGTCGCCATCCTTTCCATCGCGCTTTCGGCCGCGGCAGACACCCCCGTCTCCGGCAACATCGTCGGGCAGGCCACGTGGACCGCGGCCAACTCACCCTACGTCGTGAGCGGCCAGCTCCACGTGTACGACGGGGGCCGCATCACCATCAACGCAGGCGTCGAGGTCCAGTTCGAGGCGGGAGCCTACCTGCGCATTGGGACGAACAACTACTACGACGATGACGGGAGCCTCGTCGTGCAGGGTACGGCGGCAGAGCCCGTCGTGTTCCGCGCGAAGAATGACGGGGAAACATGGCAGGGAATCCGGTTCGAGAGCTTCGAGCACGGGGATGCGTACGGCATCATGTCCCACGTCCGGTTCGAGGACATGGCTGCTTACGGCCTGTACTTCTACAATTCGGGCCCGGGCACCTACGAGAACCTCACCTTCGACAACGCGCCGGCGGCAGGCGTGTACGCGTACGGGACCAGCGCACCCACCCTCCGCGACGCCCACTTCCTCGGCGGATCATACGGGGTGAACGTGGACAACTCGTACTCGAATCCCCGCATTTACGATTCCGTGTTCGAGAACCAGTCGACGCGGTACGCGCGGGTCGGCGTCCAGGGCGCGTTCTCCGGGAACACATACCTCGGCGGGGGCGCGGATTTCCTCGACACGGGCGGCACCATCCAACTCCTCACGGACAACCGGGAACACCCGGGGACCGTCACGATCTCGGGCGACGGTGTCCCCTACGACGTGACACAACCCATCCACATCATCGACAACGGCCTTCTGCGGATCACGGCCGGCACGCACATCCGGTTCCACCCGGGCGCGTACGTGCGCATCGGGGAGGATTCGTACTACGATGACGATGGTCGCCTGGAAGCTGAGGGAACCACGTCCGACCGCATCATCCTCGAAGCCGTGAACGCCACAAGCACGTGGGGCGGCGTGCGGTTCGATTCCTACGAATCGAACGACGCATGGGGCACCCTGCGGAATGTCACCCTCCGCGACACCACCCCCTTCGCCATCCGGTTCCACAAGGGCGGCGCCGGCACCTACGAGAATCTCGTCATCGAGAATCCCGGCGGACAGGGCATCCATGCGCAGGCATCCAGTTGGCCCACGATCCGGTCGTCCACGTTCATCGGCGGCGGCTACGGCGTGAACGTGCAGGATTCCTACTCCAATCCCCGCGTGTACGATTCGACCTTCGAAGGCCAGACCATCCGGCCCGCCCGCGGCGGCGTCCAGAGCGTGTTCCTCCGCAACACGTACCTTGATCCCGGCGTCACCGTCCAACTCGTGACGAACAACCGGGAGTACGCGGGCACGGTCCGCATCCACCGCGACGCGGTCCCGTACGACATGCCCGAGTACATGGCGATGATCGACGCCGGCCAACTCATCATCGACCCCGGCACCCGCATCCGGTTCCATGCGGCCGCGTACATCCGCATCGGCGAGGACCACTACGCGGACGATGACGGGTCCCTCATCGCGGACGCCCTTGGACAGGACCCGATCATCCTCGAATCGTGGAACACGACGTGGGGCGGCATCCGGTTCCATTCCTACGAATCGAACGATGCCTGGGGAACCCTCCGGAATGTCGTCATCCGGAATGCGAGCGGCCAAGGCCTCCTCTTCCACAAGTCGAGCGGTGGCACGTACGTGAACGTGACCATCGAACATCCGACGCACCGCGGCGTGTACGCCCAATCCTCCAGTTGGCCCACGCTCATCAATTTCACCTTCATCGGGGGCCCTTACGGCGTACAAACCGCCGATTCGTGGTCGAATCCCCGCATCCACACGAGCACGTTCCGTGACCAGACGACACGCTTCGCCCGCGTCGGCATCCAGACCGTCTTCGACGACAACACGTACGAGGGCACGGGTGACCGCATCCAGCTTCTCACCGACAGCCGCGAATATTCGGCGACCACCGTGCGTGTGTACCGGGATGGCGTGCCCTATGAGATCGATTCCCCGATCTCCATGATCGATGCCGCGAGCCTCGTCATCGAACCCGGCGTCCACATCCGCTTCCATGCGGCGGCGTACATCCGCATCGGGGAGGACCATTACGCGGACGATGACGGCACGCTTGTGGCCGATTCCATCGACGATGCGCCCATCGTCCTCGAATCGTGGAACACCACGTGGGGCGGCATCCGATTCTACTCGTACGAAACGAACGATGCCTCGGGGACCGTGCGGAACGTGATCATCCGGAACGTGAGTGGCCAGGGCCTGTTCTTCCACAAGTCGAGCGCCGGCATCTACGAGGATGTCGTCATCGAGAACGCGACCCACCGCGGCGTCTACCTTCAGGCATCGAGTGCGCCGACCCTCCGCCGGTTCACGTTCGACGGCGGTCCGTACGGCGTGCAGGCCGCCGATTCATGGTCGAATCCGCGCGTGTACGACAGCACGTTCCGGGACCAGACGACCCGGTATGCGCGGGTCGGGGTGTACAGCATCTTCACCGGCAACACGTATTCCGGCGCAGGCCCGACCGAAGCGTTCGTGCAGCTCATCACAGACAACCGGGAATATGCCGGCACCATCAACTGGTACGCGGATGGCACCCCGTTCGAACTCGCCCAGTCCTTCGCCATGATCGATGCTGGCGTCCTTGCCATCCATCCCGGCTTCCACATGCGTGCGGCCCCCGGTGTCTCCATCCGGATCGGCGAGGACCACTACGCGGACGACCGCGGCCACATCCGCGCCACCGGCACGACGGAGGCACCCATCCTCCTTGAATCCTGGAATGCGTCATCCACGTGGGGCGGCGTGTACGTGCGCGGCTACGCGGTCGGCGACGCGACCGCGACCCTCATCAACACCACGATCGAAGGCGGAAGCGACGATGCCCTCGACGTGTACAAGGGCAAGGTGGCGTTGGACAACGTGACCTTGACCAACAACGTGAACGCGGGGCTTCGCCTCGCCGCGAGCCACTGGGCGTCCGCGAAATCCAGCACGTTCCGGAACAGCACGTGGGGCATCATTGCCTCGTCCGGCATCACGGTCACGGACTCCGTGTTCGACGGGAACACGGAGGGCGCCCACCTCGAGTACGCCGGGGGCACATGGAGCGGCAACACGTTCCGGAACAACGGGTGGGGCCTGCACGCGTCCAACCTGGACAACGGTGTGACCCGCCACTCCCGGTTCGAGGACAACGATGTGGGCATCGTCATGGAACCCGCGGCAACCGGGAACACGTTCTACGACAACCTGTTCCGGAACGTGGAGAACGTGCGCGGTGCCGTCGCCGGAACCGTGTGGTCCACGGTGCCGGCAAATGGCACCAACATCTGCCTCGGCCCCACGATCGCCGGGAACTGCTGGAGCACGTACGTCGGCGTCGACCTCGATGGCGACGGCATCGGGGACACGGAGGTTCCGTTCCCGGTGAACGGCACCCACGACCCGAGCCCCCTTGTCGTCACCATCGACCCGTGGTTCACGTACGACACGTTGAACGCGACCCTCGGCCTCATCCGCTTCGACGATGGGACGGTGGACCCCATGTGGCCCATTGTGAACTGGACGTGGGACTTCGGTGATTCCACCCCCGATTCCCATGCCCCGAATCCGGTCCACGACTTCGACATCGAGGGATTGTTCACCGTCGTGCTCACGGTGCGGGATTCCGCGGGGCACACGGCCACCGTGAACCGGACCGTGCTTCTTGACACCCTCCCGCCGCGGACGACGGGCCTCCTCGAAGGCATCCCCGGGCAGGCGGGTTGGTGGGTGTCGAACGTGACCGTGCAACTCAGCGCGCAGGATGACTCCTCCACCGTGGACCGCATCCTGTACCGTCTTGGCGGCGCGGGGGATTTCCTTGCCTACGGGGAACCGTTCACCATCACGGACGAGGACCTCACCATCCTGGAATACTACGCGGTGGACATCGCCGGGAACCCGAGCGAGCGGAAGCGCGTGGACATCCGCATCGACGTCACGGACCCCGAGAGCGCCGTCGTGTTCGACGGCGTGCTCCACGAGTCCGGGTGGTATTCGACGAACGTGAGCGCCGTCCTCAGCGCAGCGGATCTCATCTCGGGTGTGAACCTCACCCACTACCGCCTGAACGACGGCGACATCGCGACCTACGGGGGACCGGTCCCCATCATCGGTCAGGGCGCGTACACCCTCGACGTGTTCGCACAGGACATCGCGGGGAACCTGGAGGAGGCGACGCGCCATTCCCTCAGGATCGACGTGACGCCCGCGGAATCATTCATCGCGACCGTGGACGGCACCCGCGGCGCACGGGGATGGTGGCAATCCGACCTGACGGTCACGCTCGACGCCGTGGACATCGGAAGCGGCGTGGCCGGCATTCTCCACGGCCTCGACGGCGATGCGCTTGCGCTGTACACGGACCCGGTCGCCATCACCGGCGACGGCACCCACACCCTCGTCCATCACGCGGTCGACATCGTCGGCCACGCGGGCGCCTTGGAATCGCTCGTGTACCGTGTCGACACCGCGCTCCCGGAGGCCACCCTCGAAATCGAGGGCGACCTCCACGGTTCCGGCTGGTACCGGACGCCGCCCACGTTCTGGTTGAACGCGACCGACGCAACGAGCGGCATCCACCTCCTCGAATACCGGTGGGATGGCGGCTGGAAGACCTTCGATGGCGAGGCCGCCCTCACAGCAACCGGGCGCCACGACCTCCACACCCGCATCACGGATGCCGCAGGAAACGTGGTGGAACTCCCTCCCATCGAAGTCGCCGTGGACCTGGCGCCACCCTCGACCGGACTCATCGTCGTGGACGGCGCCCCCGGCACGAGCAACTGGTACCGCACCAATCTCACCGTTCGCCTCGCACCCACCGATGGTGCGGGAAGCGGCGTCCTTGCAACGGCGTACGCCATCGACGGAGCCCCCGATTCCGCGTACACGCCGGGAGCGGAACTCGCGATCACAGGGGAAGGCCCGCACGTGATCCGGTACGCATCCACCGACGTCGTGGGCCATCTGGAATCCCTCCGGGAAACCGCGTACCGCATCGACCTCACGGACCCCGTGACCCTCGTGGACGTTGACGCGGTCCAGAACACGGAGACCGGCATCTACCACGAACCCGTCACCATCACGTTCACGCCCACGGACGGCATGAGCGGCGTGCGCACCTTCCAGCATCGCGTGAACGACGGTCCGTGGACGAGTGCCCGCAGCCTGCACCTGGACCAACCCGGCACCTACTCGATCCGGTTCACCGCGGGCGACCACGCCCTCCGCGTCGAGCCCGAACAGGTCCTCAACCTCACCCTCGACCTCGACATCACACCCCCCGTCACCACGCCCTCCCTCGATGGGGCGCGCGGCACGTCGCACTGGTACCGGACGCCCGTTGACGTGTCCCTCACGGCCGTGGACAATGAAGCCGGTGTGGACGTGATCCACTACCGTCTGGACGACGGCGCATGGACGCCATACGCCGGCACCTTCACCGTGGACGCGGAAGGCCTGCATCAGGTGGCGTTCCGGGCGGTGGACCTCGTGGGCAACGAGGAATCGGTGAAGACGTTGACCGTTGGCCTGGACCTCTCGGACCCGGTCGCGGGCACCACGGTCACGGGTGAACCCGGCGCCAACGGATGGTTCACCGGCCCTGCCACCGTCCAGTTCAGCGCCGCGGACGATGTGAGCCCCCTTGTGAAGAAGTGGTATCGGGTGAACGGCGGGTCGTGGCGCACCTTCGCCACCCACACGTTCGCAACGAGCGGCGTGTTCAACGTGGAGTGGCTCGTGGTGGATGCGGGCGGGAATGAGGTCACGGGCGCACGCACCATCCGCGTGGACGTAGACCGGCCCGTCACCACCGCCGAGATGACCGGCGGCCGGGTGAACGATTCCGCGTGGTGGATCTCCGCCGTCAAGGTCACCCTGGATGCCACGGACCCGACGAGCGGCATCGTGGAGGTGTGGTACAATGTGGACGGCGGCGCATTCGTGCCCTACGTCGGCCCCTTCAACGTGACCGGGGAAGGACGCCATGCGATCAGCACGTACAGCGTGGACGGCAGTGGCCGCCCGGGGCTCATCGTGACCACGGACATCCTCATCGATCTCACGAGCCCCATCGTGGACCTCGCGATCGACCTTTCCCTTGCCCTTGACGTGGGCGACCGCATCATCATCGGCGCAAGTCTCTGCGTGGACGTGACCGGACTCGATGCGCTCTCCGGGTTGAAGGATCTGACCGTGCGCCTCGTGGGAGAAGTCCAGCACCTCGTCACGTTCAACGTGGAAGTCGGCCTCCACTGCTTCGAGAACCTGACGGATGGCGAGTACAACCTGGGATTCGGCGCGTGCAACCACGCCGGCCTCTGTGACGATGGCGATTTCGGCAAGCAGATCGTGGTGGATACGGGTGGCCCTGTCGTCACCCTGCTCCGCCCGACGCCCGGTAGCATCATGGTGCAGAACGTGACCGCGCCCGTCCTTCGCGCCGTGTTCGGCCCGCCGCGGGTGAGCGTCGCACCCGAAGTCGAGGGATGGCCGGAGGATGCCCCCATGTCCGCCGCGGATGCAGGCCTCGATGAAGGGGTCACGTCCGCGAACCGGACCCTTGCGCGAACCACCATCGTCGCCGGCCCGCGCGTCCCCATCTGGGTGAACGCGAGTGATGCGGCCGGTGTGGCGACGGTCACATTCCTCCTTGACGGAGCCCCCCTTGCGGAGCGGCAGGGCAGCGACCGCGTGAACCGCTCGATCCTCGTGGCCAACGTCACCGAACGAACCCCCGATTCCGAGGACGGGTGGCTCAACCTCTCGATCGAACGATGGAACGTGACCACGTACGTGGTCCACATCGACACCCTCGGACTCGCCGCCGGCGACCACGAGCTCACCGTCGTGGCCCGGGACATCCTCGGCCACGAAACCACCCGCGCCTTCGGCTTCATCCTTGACGCCGGGCAGCAGGTGGGGCGGGCGACCGACGCGGTCGCCGGCATCCTCGAAGGCCTGGATGCACTGCCGATGGCCGTGCCGGACGGGGCGCATACCGGGGAAACCGACGCGGCAGCGGCCGCGGTCCGGGGCGCCATCGACAACAGCGCGCCGGCCCGCGCCCAACTGGGTGCCACCCTGCGGTACCTCGCCCTCATCCTCGACCGATGGGCCGCGGAGGATTACGTGTTCGTGCGTGACGGCGTCTTCGAACACTACGACCTGTACGGGGCCACGGACATGCCGGGCCTCGCCGTCACCGACCATGGAGGTGGATTCTGATGCATCAACGCCTGATCCGGATTGCAGCGGTCCTCATTGCGGCCGCGTTCCTCGCACAACCGGCCCACGGGGCCATCGTGGAACAGGAACTCACGAAATCCGGCACGGTCATCGGGAGCGCCCGCGACCTTTCCGCGGCCCTTGAGGACGCCCTCGCCAGCCGATTCGATGACCAGGAGGCGGAACGTGTCGTCGCGGCGGCGGATGCGTTCACCCGCGCCGGCGGCGTCCTTCCTGACGACGCCCTCGCATTCATCGAGGCCATGGACCACCCCGCCGGCCGCCGCATCTATGCGGCCTTCCTCGACCTGCAGGGTCCCGACGTCACCGTCGATGACCTCCGTGGCATGCAGGAGCGCGTCGAAACCGCGTGGGCGGTCGAGAGCGGTCGCCTCGATGTGAAAGGCATTCCGGGCGGGCCGATGTCCCTCCTTGACGGCGTCCTTGGTCAACTGGACCTCTCGGACCCGGAAACCATCGAAGCGAGCTGGAACGCCCTCGACCCCGCCCTCCGCGCCGTGAGCGTGGATGCATTTGCCGCGGTCGCGGAGGGATGGGCGGGCGCGAGCGACAACGCGGCTGCCACCGCAACGCGGGATGCCGCGCGGGAGATGCTCGCCCACGACCCGTACGATGTGGCCGACGGCAAGGTGCCCCTCCCGCGGACGGAAGCCGCCGTCGCATCCCTCACGGACGCCCTCGACGCGACCCTGCTCGGTGTGACGGACCCGGGCGTCATGGGCCTCCCGGATGGCGTTGCGCCCGCGGATGCGGTGTTCGTGTCCGACGCCCTCCGCGCCGAACTCGGCACGCTCCTCGACACCGAGGAAGGCCGCGCGAATCTCGAAGCGCTCCTTGGCGGAAGCCTGGCCGAGGCGCCCGTGGACGTGGGGGCGCCCCTCACAGCCACGAAGGCGACACCGAACTACTTCCCGCGATCCGGCGTCTCGTTCTGGGGCGACGGAGGAACGGGCAGTGATTCCAGCGCAGCCGCGCCCGTTTCCGTGGCGCGTCCCGACGCGAACCGCGGCCGGTCCGTGGCCGGCGTGCTCGAACCGGGTGATGACGAGGATGCGTACGTGGTCGCCCTCGACGGCACCTCCAGCGCCATCTGGAACGTGTACCTGGGCGTCGCCGGGTCCGCGCTCCCGCTCCGCCTCACCGCGTCCTACGTGGACGCGTCGAACCGGACCGTGGACCTCGCGCTTCCGAAGATCAGCCACGGCAGCATGGTGACCGCAACGCCGCCCGTTCCCGGCACCGGCGACATGACCCGCGTGACCCTCGCGATTCCCACCCCTCCCGCGGACCACACGCTGCGCCTCCGCGTGAGCCATGCCGACGGCGAGCCCGGCGCAACCCGTGCGGAGTACGTCCTCACGGTGGAACGCTTCGAGGAGGATGAAGGCGTCACCACAGGCCACACGCATGTGGCGGATGTCGTGCCCTCCGGGCGATTCACCGCGGACAGCTTCGACGGCGACGCGGATCCCGTCATGTTGGTGCACGGTTTCATGGCGGGCGCCGGCACGTGGGATCAGGAGAGCACGCCGAGCGCCAGCGGCGACTGGCTCCGCAGCCCGTGGATCGGGAGTACCCTCCTTGGCATCCTGTTCCTCTTCGAGATGGTCGGGACCGTCATCCTGCTCGTCAAGCTCGCCCGCCTTGTCTCGTTCATCACGAACATCTTCATCGCCATCCTCGTCATCACGATGATGGTCGTCCTCGTGGGGAACCTCGTCCTCACCATGGACCACGCGCTCTCCATGGCGTGGAGCCTGAGCCGCGTGAATGCGGGGCGGACGAGTGACGGGTTGACCACGGTGGAAACCCTGTCCAACGCGGGGTTCTTCGTGGGCACGTTCACCTACCATCAGAAGTTCGGCTTCGAGAAGACGAATTTCGCCTCCCGCGGGAGCGTGCAGGACTCCGGGTATGATCTGCGCCACGGCATCAACGTCCTCCAGCAGGCGTATTGGAATGAGCAGCGCGAGCGTGACCCGGATGGATTCCCGTTCCGGCACCCGGACGAGATCAAGGTGAGCCTCGTCGGGCACAGCATGGGCGGCATGGTGAGCCGATGGTACACCCAGCAACGATCCGACACGGTGAGCGTGGGCGCCATGACGCTGCCCACCTACGACGGGGACGTGCGGAAGGTCATCCAGCTCGGCACCCCGAACGGCGGCAGCAGCATCGCGCAGACCATCCACGATGACGTGATCGGGTGCGACGGAAAGGGCGGCCTCCTCATCCTCCGCGTCCTTTTCGGCATCATGCTCTCCGTGGGCCTCGCCGCGCTCTACCTTGAAATGGGGAAGGCGTGGTGGTCCTTCAGCCTCCAGTTCGTTTCGACTGCGGCCGCGTGGGCCCTCGAAGGATTCCGCGTCATCATCCTGCATGTGTTCACGTGCCGCGTCCTCGATGCCGGGCTGCATCGAATCGGTGTCACCGAACTCCTGCCATCGACGAGCACCGTCGTGCCCACGTTCGCCGGGAACACGAACCCGGACGTGGAGTACGCCATCATCTACGGGGTGCCCCTCGTCACGTGGTACGGGAACATCCGCCTCTTCGACATGTTCGTGAGCGAGGAGGATGCCTTGGGCGACGCCCACTTCCGCGCGAAGGCCGCATCGTGGTACACGTACGATTCCCACTCGGGACTCACCACGAATGCGAAGGTGAAGGACCTCGTCATCCAGTATCTGGATGCCGCGGAAGGCGTGAGCCTGAAGGGTGTCGCGGACATGGACGAAGCCTGGCCGGATGACGAGTTCAACCGGGCCGATGGGTGGATCACCACATGGCGCGTGTCGAACGCCATCGCGGACTTCCTCAAGGACGCGAGCTTCGGGTCCAACCTGAAGAAGCTGGTCCTGCAGAAGCTCGGCCCCATCCTCATCTCGCGCCTTGCGCACTCGTCGTCCGCGGACGGGACCGAGGTGTGGTACGGGAACCGGGCGGAAGCCCTGAACCGGCTTGCGGAGAAGAAGGGCCTTGAACCCGGTGCGTACGGCACCATCCTGAACCCGGACGTTCCCCCCACGCTCATCGATGACCCGAACGCCACCCTTGATGAGGATTCCATCACGGTGCGTGACCGCGCCCCCGATGTCGCCATCGTGGATGCCGGGGACGTGGGCGGTGCCGGACAATGGTTCGATTCCGCAGGGGAACCCACGACGCGGCGCGGGATCCGGGACGTGGCGGAGCGGGCCGACCAGCGGGTCCTCGCCATTGCGCCGGGCGCCGTGGATGCGCTCCGCCACGACAGGTCGTGGAAGGAGGCAACCGGGGCGCATCTTGCGCGAGGAGGCACCCTCCTCGTCATGAACCAGTTGACGGGTGCCGACTGGGCCGCCGTCCCCGGCGCACCCCGCGCCTACGGAGCCCTGGAGGCGGCGCGGGCGAAGGAAGGGCACGTCGCCATCTCCACGTTCACGGACGCCCTCGCGGGCCAATGGAATGCCACGCCCGCCATGTCCACGGACGGGTTCTTCCTCCGGCTGCCGGCAAACGCCACCGTCCTCCTCCGCGACATGCCGAGCGGCCACGCGGTCGCCGCCGCATACCCGTGGGGCGGCGGCACGGTCGTCGTCCTTGCCGTGGACCCCATGACGGATGCGGAAGGCCTCATGACCGAGGATGAACGCCGCCTCCTCCGCGACATCGTGAATGCGGACCGGGGCGATGCACCGACGGCGGCCGCGCCGGCCGGCGCCACCATCACCCTCCATGTGGTTGTCACGAATCCCACGGACACCGCCGTCGAAGCCGTGTCCCTGAGTCTCGTGGACCCCCACCTCATCCCCGTGAACCGGACCCTCGTCACCGTCAGCATCCCGCCCGGTGAGACCCGGACCGTGGGATTCACCTTCACGGCACCCGGACAGGAAGGCATCTGGAGCGTGGACGCGCGCCTACGGAGCGCGGACACCACGGTCCTCGGCGACGTGTACGACCTCACGCGCTTCCGCGTGTCCCCCTTCCAGGGGGGGCCGAACGGCTTCACGGTGGCGGGCGACCCCGTGACCGTGACCATCGTTGCCGACCGGGACAGCGTCCTGCGCGGCGAGGATGCCGCACTCACGGCCCACGTCACGAACCAGGGTGATGACCCCGTGGATGCGCGCCTCGAATGGTGGGCGCCGGCCCACGATGCCCGACTCCCGGGAAGCGGGTACGGCCCCGCGTTCGCGAACGGCGTCGACATGACCCTTGCCGCCGGCGAAACGGCCGAGGTCCCGGTCACGGTCGCAGCCGTCGCCACCGACGACACCCTGCGCGGGCGCCTCCTCATGGATGGAACTGCAGCGAGCCGGGTCGCTTTCCCGATCACCGTGTATGATCCCACGGTGGCCGTCGCGGTCCGGACCCCGTCCGCGACCGTCATCCCGGGAAGCCCCGTGGACGTGGACATCCGGG
>JBFILE010000083.1:0-12492 GCA_041599855.1 Thermoplasmatota archaeon | reverse complement strand
GGCGTCCCCGAAGTCCCATTCCACGATGGCGGCGTCCTCGGAGAGGTCGGCCGCGCTGAAGCGAAGGAGGGATCCGGCCGTGGCGTCCGCGGGGAGGTCGAAGCTGCCGGAGGGCGGCGTCGGGTCCTTGATGCGGATGGTGACCGGGTCGGTGACGGCCTCGTTCCCGACTTCGTCACGGGCGGTCACGTACACTTCGAGGTCGCCTTCGACCGCCTGGTCGGCGGGAAGCGTCCACTCGTAGGTGCCGGAACCATGCCCGTCTTGCGGGAGGGTGGCATAGGTGCCATCCCCCATGCGGTGGTACAGCGTTACGCCCGCGACTGCTTGGTCCGTGACCTGCGCAGAGATCTTCACGGGCGCACCGGCGACCGCGTCGCCAGCCGCACCAAGGTCTGCGACCTCGGGCGGCAGGAAGTCGATGGCGGCGTACGACGTGTTGTCGAAGGACCCGATGGTGCGCACGCGGAGATCCATGACCGCGGGCCGGCCATCCCCGTAGTCCTGTGTGTAGCGGTGCGTCCATTCACGAGGGATCTGCGCGATGTCGATGTCCCAGGATACTGCGCCGAAGGACGTTCCGGGAATCGTCTCGTATGCATTCAGGGTCACCATCGATCCCGGAAGGGTCGGCGTGGTGATCGGACTCGTCACGGTCGTCTTCCAGTTGGTGGTACCGACCGCATAGGTGGATTCGATGGTCAGGACGATCTCAGTCCCACTGGGATGACGGCCTTCAAGGAAGTACCGCGCGGGCTCCTTGTAGTTGAGGGGGCCCTCCATGGAGGCGGTGACGCGGAACACATTCCCGTGCCGCGCCATCCGCACATCGGTGATGTCCGCCCAGTCGTGGTCGATGTCCCGCTCCGACTTCATCCCGGTCCCCTTGGCGCTCTCCCACGAGCTCGCGTCCATGGGCGGTGAAGCGATCCGGAGCGTGTGCAAGGCCTTCGCCGCGCCGTCCTTCGGCACGGGCACGGAAGCTCCGCACACGGTCGGTGCCTCGGTAAGGCAAGCCTTGGCTTCGAATTCCACGGTGCCGGCCTGCGCGATCTTGCCGAGGGCGAAGACGACCTTCCCGCCATCGGGGGTTGCGGTCATCTTCTTCCATTCGCCGCCGACCCGGTAACTCAGGTCCACGGCCGCAGTGGCGCCGCCGCCCACGTCGAACGTGACCGAGATCGCGTCGTTCGTGGTCGGCTTCGTGTCCGGCTTGGGGCTGATCTCCCCGAGGGTGATTACGGGCGCCTGGACGACGCGGAACGCGCGCTCGTCCGTGGCCTTGTTCCCGGCCTTGTCCTCTGCGATCACGCGCAGCGTGTACTCGCCGGCGGCGAGGGTGGAGGGGTCGAAGACCTTGCTTCCCCACGCGGGCTCGTGGTCGATGCCGGGGCCGACGGGCGTGACGGCGCCGCCGTCCTTGGCGACGACGTCGAACGCCACCTTCAGGTTCTTGCTGCCGGCGTTGTCGGAGACGACGACGACGTGGCGGTCCGCCTTGGACCAGACGGGGGCGGATCCGCTCGTGGCCTTTGCGAGGGGCCCGACGACCCATCCCTCGAAGAGGGGCGGGGCGACATCGGCCTGCATCAGTGCTGCCTCCTCGATAGTGGCCGAGGAACCGAAGGTGTCGACGGCTTGGGCGGAGACGAGGAACTTGCCGATGCGGGCGAAGGGGCCGAAGGTCGCTTCGTACACGCCGTCCTTGTCATCGTCCTTGGCGGCAAGGGTACCCTTCGTGGCCCCGTCCTCCGCGCGCCACTTGAATGCGACGACCTTCATGGGGGAGTCGCTTTCGACCTTGAGGCTGAGCTTGACGGCCTTGCCGGCGGGCGTGGTTGCCGGGAAGTCGACCCAGCTGAGCTTCGGCGCCGGAGCCTCCACCCAGATCGTGGGGCCGGCCGTGGGGGCCTTGGCGCCGGTGACGGTTGCCGCAAGGGCGACGTCGCCAGGCTTGGAGAACTTGAGGTCGGGGAACGCGAACGTGTTGGCCGCGCCCTGCTTGATCGCGGCACTCTTCTTCCCGAGTTCTGCTCCGTTCGCAAGGAGGGCTGCGTCAGCGGTGCCGTCCGCGGTTCCGGTGTTCGCGACCTTGACGTCCACCGCGAGGGGTGCGCCGACCTTCACGGTCTTGATGCCACCGGTGGAGATCTCGGTGACCTTGTACACAGGCGCACCTTTCACGGTGAGGAACTGCTGCGTCAGCGGGTCCCGTTCACCGAGGCGGAGGCTCACGGAAATCGTTCCCGGCTCACTGGGGCGGTACGTGAACGACACGTCGCGGGTCGCGCCCTTCCCCATGGGAACGGACTTCGTGTCTTTGGCCACCCCGTTGATCATCAGGGACACGGAGGCGACACCGTCCGCATTCCCGGTGTTCTTGAGGACACCCTTCACTGTGACGGGTGTGCCGACCACGGTGTCGGTCGGCGCGAGCGTGAGACCGCTGAGGGCGATAGCCGCGATCACGGGCGGCACGCACTGGCTCTTGTAGCGACTCTGGAACGCGCGGGTCTCATCCATCGCCTTCTGCCAGAGTTCGGGCGAAGGCTTCGGATCCGGGAAGGCCGAGAGCTTCGCAGCAGCGATCGAGATGATCGCGGAATACTCCTGGCACGACGGGTACGAGAAGGGCTGGGGAATCGCCCGCATGGATTGCAGGCCTGCGTTGATCGCGGCCTCGAATGCAGCCTTCACGGCGGCTTCGTCCTTCTGCTTCTGGGCGAGCGCCTTCAAAAGGGCATCCGACGAATCACGGACCTCCTGCTTGGTCTCGTTCTTCGCGATCTCCTGTTTGGCTTCCTTCGGAGTCTGCGTGGTGGTGCCGGCATTCTTCACCTGGGTGGTGTTGCCGCCGGAATCATCCCTTGTCGCGTTCTTTTCTTCCTCGAAGCCGGCTTGGGCGGCCACGTCCTTGGGAACTTCCTGCTGTTTCGCAGGGGCGATGGCCCAGTTGAGGGCGCCTTCGCGGCTCACGTGCCAGTTGCCCTTGTCCTTGAGGTCAAGGGTGAATCCGTCGCTCGTGGCGACGAGGACGCCGCTTACACCCCACTTGCTGACGGTCTGACCCGCCTGGGGCCAGCGCACATCCATGCTGCCCGCAGCCTTGTCGAAACCGCCGGCGCCGGCCTGGACCTTGACGGGTGCACTGCCCGTGGCCTGCACACCGACGTAGTGCTGCTTGAGAAGGATCTTGGGCGTGTCCGCGCCGATGAAGGCGTTGATCGTGCCGAGGGCCGCAATGAGCGGGGCGGTGATGATCACGTCGGGACTGGCGGCGCGGCCGGGGGCGAACGACGTGAGGGAACCGAACGAGAGTCGCCCGTTGTATGCGGAGGGGCATGACGGGGTTCCGTCGCTTCCGGCGGCGTCATTGCCGGGGACCCGGACCTCGATCGAGAGATCGAATTCCTTGATCTGGTTCGCGACCGCCGGCGAACCGATGGCGCGGTTCGCGAGGCCGCGGACGGCGTTCGCATCCACGCGAGTCGCAAGTCCGTCGGCGGGCGGCGTGCATGTGGTCTGGCGGGCTGCGGTCATGGGGGCGACGGCGGGCAGCACGAGCAGGGCAAGGATGATGAGCGCAGCGAGGCGCTTGAAGGAAAGGGATGTGGACATGCTTCAACACCTCAGGCGTAGCGGGTCTCCGTGATGCTGTCCATGAATTCGGAATCCTCAATCTCGCCGGCGGCGTAGGCAAGCGCGATGTGGGTGGGAACGACCCAGAAGAGGCGGGCGTTGCCATCCAGATACTGGAGCACCATGATGCTCGGGGATTCGGGCGCAGCGTTGGCCGCGGTGAATACGACGAGACGCTGCACGAAGGACGCGTATGTTTCGTCGATGCCTACGGGTTCCGCGGTGGCGTTCGGATCCGCCGTGGCATTGGATTCCTGGTCGGGGGTCGGGATCTCGTACCCGACATAGGTACGCTCGTCATTCACATCGACGAGAACATCATCCACACCTGCGAGAACAAGGGCAGCCATGACATCGGTGTTCTTTTCACGCGACGCGAGACTCGTGGATTCAGTGAGCTCCACCACGGCCGAGGGTTGCGTGATGTACCAGAACCCGGCACCTGCCACGACAACAAGCACAGCGGCGGTGATGCCGACGATCTTCAGCCATCGTTTCTTCCGATTTCCACCCTTTGAAGCGACGTCGTCGCCTACGGTCTTGCCTTTTTCGGGACTCATGATACCGACCTCGTTTCCGACCCTGCATCGCGCAGCCGTCAGGTGTTGGCATACTCCCAAGGGAGATGCCAGCCAACTTGCGACCGACACGGGGGTCCCGGTTTAAGGATTTTGTAACCGGGCCACGATCCGGGACCCCTCCATGTTCGCCAAATCTCCATTTTGGGCTGCCACCGCGCCCTCCCGACCCCCCCGGTAGTGCCAACTTAGGCGAGATCGTCCAACGAGGGTTGCCATGTGGGGGCGGTGGCGCCGGTGGTCGGGTGGGGAGCAGGTCGCGGCAAAGCCGCGCCGGGGGCGGGCTGGTGGGGGTCCCAACTGTCTCACCCACCCCTTGCGGCCCGCGCGATTCCGGTTCGTTGGCAATACCCCGCCCCCCGATGCACAGGGACCGCCGATCGCCCGCCGACGGCAACGCGTTCGCTGCGGGACATGTCCGCGAATGAACGACCCCCCGAGCGCTTGAGACCGAAACGATTGAACCCTACGCGCATGTCATGGTCTCGGGAGATCGAAAATGAATCGCCGAATCCTGTCCCTGCCCGTGCTTGCAGCGCTGATCCTGACGATGCCGACCCTCGTGGTCACCGGTTCCTCGGCCGAGTCCGTGGACCTCATGGCCTACGAGATCGCACCCGAGACGTGGTGTGAGATTCGCGACGAGTGGGTGGCCGACCTCCTCGCGACCCATGAACCCGGCACGTGGGCACCCATCGAGTTCAAACCCACCGATGCGCAACTCGCGAAGCTCAAGCTCCCGCCCCGCGAACACCTGGAGGGGCGCATATTCTCCGAGCCCACGATGGTGTACCCGGACGGCACGACCCAATCCGTGTCCCTGCCCGCCGTTGCGTCCTTCGCGGGCACAGGCTGCTTCGGCATCCGCCCGGGGGCGTTCCTCCTGCTCCTCGATGACGGCGTCGGATGGTGCAGCATGGCGCACGTCTACGGCAACCCCGGCGGCTACAAGATCAGCACCGCGGGCCACTGCGGCCGCGGGGGAGATCACGCCACCGTGATTGCGGCCTTGTCCAACGATTTCGTCCCGATCCTTCTCACATTCGGGAAGTTCTCGAAGAGCACCGATGGCGGCATCGGGAACGATTACGCCACCATCTCCATCGACAGCGAGTACCAGCATCTCGTGTCCCCGACCATGTGCTTCTGGGGCGGCCCATTGGGCTTGTATGAGGAGCAGGGTTCCGTCGTGGGTACCGAATGGCCGCGGCGGCAAATCCTTCCCACCGTGACCGTGGACCCGAATCCCGATCTCGTGCAGACCATCGTCCATTATGGGCACGGGCTCGGACTCGGCCCCGGTGGCACGCCGCGGTTGGGCGAGGCCATCGTGTGGGATTCCCACCACTATGCGTTCTTCGGAGCCATCAGCCCGGGCGACTCGGGCTCCGGTTCGAACGCGCTCGGGGGCGACGAACTCACCAGCGCGAACGAGGCCGCGGGCATCAACACCCACATCTATGTGGATCCGAGCCTCAAGACGGGCCTCGGCTACCTTGCCGGCACCCGCTCCACGCGCCTCGGCGAGCCGGCCCACGGCCAGATCGTGCCGTACCCGGTCCCGTTCCCGCTCGGCCCCTGAACGGCACGTCGGGTTCCGCCGATCCACTCGGCCGGGCGTCGTCGCCCACATGATCATGTTCCCGGGTTGCGGGCGACGTTCGCCGCGACCCGGGAGCCTTTCCGTGCGCCGGTTCCCGATGGCACGCGTGTTGCCCCCTCGGCAGTGGGGGCCTGCACATCTTGCCGCGCTTCGAGAGGCAGCTTCAAGTCCCGCCACCTCCGTCACGCCCCATCCTGCGATTCCGAGGCACCGCCCTGGCCACCCTGTTCGTCATCCTCCTTGCCGGCAGCACGATGACGTCTGCAGCCGGTTGGACGGAGCTCGGAGGCGGCCCCGACCGTGGCGGCACGGCCGAACTCCCGCGCACCCCCCTTGACGTGGTGGCCTTCCGCTCCCTCGCCGTGGGTCGCGAACATCTGGACGCCCGGTACCTGACCGGCATGGTGTCCACGCCCCATGGCGTCGCAGCATTCCTCACGAATGCCTCCCTCGCCGCGAGCGACCCGTCCCCGGGAGCTACGTGCCGACTCATCCTGCTGCGGGACCCCCGTTCGGGGCCGTCGGACACCGTGTATGGCGATTCGTGTCCGTACGGTGGAATGGCGGGGACCGGCATCGCCGCGTACGATGCTGCCACCGACTCGCTCCTCATCTGCAAGGATGCGCGTGCGGACGAACCGTTCATCCAGTCCCGGGATGCGCGTTCCGGCCGCTTGCGATGGGAACTTGCCCCAAGCGCCCTCGGCGCCGTCGCCTTGCCCCGGACCGAGGGGCAGCGGGCCTTCGCAGATGTCTGGTATTGTGGAGGCGTCGCCGTGAACCCCGCGACCGGGGAAGGCATCGTGCCCGTGCAGATCGATGCCGGATCGAATCGCGTGGCCGCCGTCGACCTCGCATCCGGCGCCCTCAGCTGGGTCACGGAGATCAGCCAGAACGCATTCATCCCTGCGGGCGGGGTCCTTCCGCGGGAAGGCCGTGACCCGGTCACGATTGGCGGATTCCAGGCGTCCACCGTGACCGTGACCTCGACGGGCATCGTGGTTGCCGGCACCTTCGGGAGCGCCGTCCGGAGCGCGGCGGTCGCGTGGCTCGATTTCGACGGGAACCTCGTTGGCGGGGCAACGTCCGAACCGGGGGATTCCGCTGATTCCACGGTGGGTGTCACGGGATCGGAATGGGCGGCAAGCTGGGGCCCCCGGGCGGCGATTGCGTTGGGAAACCGGGGCATCCTCATCGATCCTGAAAGCGGGAGCGCGGGCACCATCATCCCCCTACCGGGCGCCGCATCGGTCACGGGCCGCGAATGGGCCGGAACCGCGTGGTGGCAGGATACCCTTGTGATTCCGCGCGCCCACGACGTGCTGGTCATGGACGTGAGTGGTTCCCCGGATCCGTGGTCTTGGAACCATGCGTCCGAATGGACGGTGAAGAGTGTCGTCCTGACGCCTCCGGACACCCTGCACGTTCTTGCCATCAAGGAGGGGCGCGGGTCTCCCGAGGCGGCAGTGTTCCGCGTGGACCTCACGGCGCGCGCCACCGTCCAATCGATCCCGCTGCCGTGGACGCGCTGGCTCGGCGATGCCGCGGATCTCGCGGGTTCCACCTCCCGCCTCATGCCCCTGCCCGACGGAACGGGCCTCCTTGCGTGGAGTCCGTTCGGAGAGATCGCCGTCCTCGCGGATGCCGCCTCCGGGATCCGGCCCGCGATCGAGGTGTCAAACCTGTACCCGGAGCCGGGCGATACCGTCACGGTCGCCATCACACCCGGGCCGGAGGTCCGGACGCGGGTGAAGGAGACGCGGGTGGCATGGGGCGAAGGCGCCCCCGAGACGGTCGCCGGCGGCGCCGTCGCATCCCATGTCTTTGCGGGCGACGGGACGCGCCGGGTGCATGTCACGCACGTGCTCGTCGATGGGCGGACCGCGACAACGGACGTCCTCGTCCGCGTCGGGGCGACGCCGCCCGCGGCATTGACGTTCCTGCAGCGGGCGTTCTCGGCCGAGGAGCAGGAACGCACGTTCTTCGCCCTTGGTGTCGCCGGCACCATGGCGGGGAGCCTGCTTGCATTCGGGATCCGGGCGCGGAAACGAAGCCGCCTGTCCCGGGAACTCGATGAACTCGCCCGCATCCGGCGCTACAGCGCGAAGGACGCGGCTGGTGCGCTCCAATCCCTGGCCGACTTCCGGAATCGCGTCACCCTTGACCTCGGCAAGGGCCGCATGGACGATTCCCAGTTCAGCGTCCTCGACATGCGTGCGAGTGCCCTTCTCGTCACCCTCCGCCAGCGGGCCCTCGAAGCCGTCCGGGGTCGCCTGAGCCCGGACTTCCTCCACCGCCTCGATGTGGCGCTTGAGGACGGGCGCCTTGCCCCGGAGGAAGTGGGGGATCTCGAAAGCGCGCTGGATATCGAGGAGGGGCTGGACGCCTCGGAGCGGAGTGAGGTGGCGCGGCTCGTCCGCGGGTTGGGCGAGGACATCGAGCCTGTGGGGTAGGGTCAGGCTCCGTTCGCAAGGGCCCGGATCTCATCCCCTTCGATGACCCGCACACCGGTTCCCCCGGCCGCTGCCTCGTTCACCATGGCGCGGGCGACCGTATCCGCGGGGATGCCCCGGTACTTGGCGAGGGGGCCTCGAAGGAGCGGGTCCACGATGCGCGCCACGAAGATGCCGGCCGTCTCACCGGGTCGTGATTCGTCCCGATGGCCCGTGAGGATGCTGGGGCGGTAGAACCGGACGGTGCCGAATCCGACCGTTTCCACATCCCGCTCCATTTCCCCTTTCACCCGGTTGTAGAAGACGTGGCTGGCAGGGTCTGCGCCGAGGGAACTCACCACATGGAAGGCGTCACCGCCGCGACCGAGGCATAGTTCCGCGAATGCGACCACGAAATCATGGTCCACGTGGCGGAAGACGTCGCGGGACCCGGCCTTGCGGATGGTTGTCCCCAACGCCGAGAACGCGACGATGTCGGTCTTGGGCAACTGGTCCACGATGTCGTCCAGCCGATCGAAATCCGTGATGACCTCTCGGACGCCGGGGAGCGCGCGGTTCACATGCCTGCGGACAAGGATGGTGACGGAATCGAACGCGTCGCTTGCGGCGAGGCGATCGACGAGGGCGCGACCCACGAGCCCGGTGGCTCCGGCAACGACCGCGTGGGAGGGCATGGGACCCACATCCCGGCGGAGGGACATGAAGATGGAGGATGTGTTCCGTTCGTTCGGGCGCGGGCGGGCTTCCGCCGTCGCGGACACGATACGTACCGCGATGACCCCTTGGACCACGTGTTCCCGCCAGGCCCGTCCGGGGTCCCGACCAACCGGCCTGACCGCGAATCCCGCAAATGTGGCCACACCCTCCTTGCCGACATCGGAGCCCCATCGGCCGTGTACGCGCGTTTCGGCGCTCCGCCCGCCCTGTCTTGCAACAGGCCGGTCCTTGATCTCGGGCGCGATGCGGCACACGGCCGTGAAGCAAGGTCTTTCCATGGCGCGTCCATGCATCGCCATGAGCATCCGCACGGACGCGGGGATCTGCCGGTACTGCGGCGTCGTCACCGTGGTCACGAACCTGACGAAGATCGAGGGTGAGGCCGGGTACGATGCCTACCACTGCCCCGAATGCAAGGAAGGGCGCACCACCATGCAGAAGGATCAGGGGGTCAAGCGGTGACCGCGCGCGATCTGGATCCCGGCGTTGCCGTCCTCTCCGAGACCGCCCTTCGCGACCGCATCTCTCGCCCGAAGCCCGTGCTCGTCCTGTACTACGCGGACTGGTGCCCGTTCTGCGCCGCGTTCATGCCGGATTGGCGAAGGGAGGCAGCCGACTTGCCCATGGAAGCTGCAGGCGCAAACCTGTCCCATCCGGAAGACCCCCGATGGGATGATTACGGGGTCGAATCGGTCCCTACCCTCATTGCGTACGAGGCGGGTTCCGAAACGGCGCGCCTCGACGCCGTCGCGGGCGTCGGCATCTCGAAGGCCGCGTTGAAGGGATTCCTCGAAACCCTCGCGCCTCCTGCGTGACGCCCGGATTCCACTTACGGCACACTTCGGGCTTCGTTCCAGAACCGCCTTTGAGGCCGGTCGACAGGGGACCCGGTCGGAGGACCGTCCCCCTGTCCGTCGAAACCGCCGCCGCAGGGTCCCACGCCCCGCGAACCGGGCGTGTGCCCGCGATCAGCCTCATCATCCTCACGCGGAACGAGGCCGCGAACCTGCCCGATTGCCTGGACGCACTCCTTGCCGACATGGGCCCCCGTGCGGATGCGGGGATCGTGGTCGTGGATGCCGCGAGCACGGACGCCACGGTTGCCGTCGCGCGCAAGTACGCCGCACGCGACCCCCGCATCCGCGTCATCACGAACACGGAGGTCGTGCGCGTGGGGACTGCGCGGAACCAGGGGATCGCGGTGGTCGATGAAGGCTCGGCCATTGCGTTCATGAGCGCCGATGCGTGGCCGGAACCCGGCTGGTTCAACGCTGCGGAGGAATCCCTTGCGGATGCCGACATCGTCTACGGACCTCAACGCCATGCACCACCGACCATCACGGTCGCCGCCACCGTCCGGGGCCTCCGGTACCACCATTTCCGGGACCCGCGCCTTGCACCCGACCAGTTCGCAAGCCACGTGAACGCCGTCATCTCGCGCCGCGCCCTTGAAGCGTGGCAGTTCGGGGACGGGGCTGCGGAAGGTTCCCTCGATGACATCCTGCTGGCGAAGCATGCGCGCGGCCGCGGGCTCCGCATCGCGTTCGCGCCTCGGATGCGCGTCAACCACAAGGATGTCGTGGACCTCAAGGGGGAGTGGCGCAAGGTCCGCCGGGAAGGACGCGGCTGGGGCGCCCTCCGCAGACGTCTTGGGTTCCGTCAGGATCTCGTTCTCTGGGGCGCGGCCATGGCGACGGCGGTCGCGCTTGTCGCCCTCGTGCCCCATGGCGCGACATGGTCCTTCGCGACGGCCGTGCTTGTTGCACCGGGGCTGCGTCGCGCCCTCAAGAGCGGCATGCCCGCGATCCGCGCGTACGGCCTGCACCGTGTGGTTGCGGCCACGGCGCTGGCCCCGCTCTTCGACGTCACATTCCTTGCTTCCTACATCGAAGGATGGGTGAACCCTGAATGACCACGAATGATCCCGTGCCCACGTTCATGCTGATCCTCGACGCCGGTCGAGCCGATTACATCACTCCCGAACGCACCCCGTTCCTCGCGAAGTTGAAGGAGGAGGGGGTGAGCGGCCAGTTCGAGTCGCCTCCCGGGTTCGCGCAGCGGACCACCATGTTCACGGGAACCTACCCGGACACGAGCGGGAACTTCAGCGCCTTCGGATACAACCCGTCGGCATCGCCATTCCAGTGGGTCGGGAAGATGGGTCCCCTGCGCGCCCTGTACCAGCCGAGGAAGATCATGTTCCCGGCACGTGTCGCAGTCAAGCACATGACGAAGCTCCTGACGGGCGCATTCCACACGGACCCCGCGTGGATCCCTGCACGATTCCTGCCGTTCTTCGAGGTGGTGGAGGATACGCGCCCCATCTTCGAGGAGCATGCGCTTCCGCACACGAGCGTCTTCGACCTCTTCCGCGAGCATGACAAGCGCTTCCAGTATCTCGCACACCCGGTGAGCGGGAATGACGCGGACATCTATCAGCGTGCGCTCCACGCGTACCGGAGCGGGGAAGCCTGCGATTTCATCGTCGCCCAGTTCAGCAACACGGACGAGGGCGGCCACCGCCACGGCCCCGCCCTCCCGGACGATTGGGAACCGGCCCTCGGCCAGAACCGCCGGGATCAGGCCGTCATGGAGAACGTGATCGGTGAGATCGATCGCAAGGTCGCGGACATCGACCGCGCCATGGAGAAACGCTTCGGCGACCACAATATCCTGATCCTCGGCGACCACGGCATGGCGCCCGTCCGGCGCCGCGTGAACATCCTCACCGCGTTGAAGTCGCTGAGCGGCCGGGTCGAACCTGCGAAGGATTACGTGGTCTTCCTGGACAGCACGTTCGCGAAGTTCTGGTTCATGAACGAGCGTGCGGAGCGGGAGGTCACGGGGATGCTGCAGGAACTGGGTTGCGGACGCATCCTCACGGACCAGGACCGCCGGGATCTGCGCATCGCATTCGATCATCGCCGGTACGGTGACCTCATGTTCGCCGCGGACCCGGGCGTCCTGTTCTGGCCCGACTATTTCCATGTCGTGGATTCCACGATCAAGGGCATGCACGGGTACGTGGACAAGCGCGAGGAGACGTACGGAGCGATGGTGCTCCATGGGCCGTCGGCGGAGGCCGGGAAATACATCGGGGTGCGGAACCTCGTTGATGTCTTCGAGACCATCTGCGACCTCACGGGTGTGCCGGTCCCGGTGCACAACGAGGGCACCAGTCTCTTCCGGGCGGCGCCGGTGCGGAACGAGCCCGTCAGCGCGCGGAGCGGACGGCGCAGGGAATCGGATCGTGGGGCCGGGGGAAGATCAGGGCGTTGATCGGCGGGCGCCAGGTTCGGGCAACGCGGTCCCGCAAGGGGTCGCCCGCTTGGGGTGGCTGAGCGGGTGGCGCGGCGATTCGCCATCCCGGGGTGGAGGCGTGGGCTCGCCTCCAAGGGACGGCGGAGCCGGATGAAGGTGGGTCGCCTCCGGGGAACGCGGCGCCGGATGGAGGTGGGTCGCCTCCGGGGGGAGACGGGAGCCGCATCGAGGTGGGTCGCCT